>CAINDT010000098.1 GCA_903847495.1 uncultured Actinomycetes bacterium | reverse complement strand
CGACGTCGTGATCATCGAGAAGGACATCTGCGGCGGCGGCGCCTCCGGCCGCAACGGCGGCGAGGTGCTCAGCTGGTGGGCCAAGTTGGAGACACTGGTGAAGCTTGTCGGTGAGCGAGAGGCACTTGATCTCGCCCGTGCCTCTGAGGCGGCGATCGACGACATTCGCGCCGACTGCGAGCGCTATTCCATCGATGCCCAATTCCGGCAGGGCGGATATCTGTGGACAGCGACGACCGACGTCCAACGTGGGTCCTGGCTGCCGGTGATGGAGCTCTGCGACCGGTTGGGTGTCCGGCCGTTCACGGCGCTTGCGCACGAGGAGGTGGCTCGTCGCACGGGCTCGCCCGTGCACCTTGAAGGTGTGCTCGACGCCTCCGCCGCTCAGGTGCACCCCGGATATCTGGTGCGTGGGCTTGCCCGCGTCGCGCTGCAGCTCGGCGTGCGCGTCTACGAGCACACGCCCATGATCGAGCTCGATCGCCGCGCTCCCGCGGTGATCCGCACGCCTCAGGGCGCGGTGACCGCGGACAAGGTGATCCTCGCGATCAACGCGCACTCTGCGGGCCTGCGCGAACTGCACCGGCAGATCGTGGCGATCTCCAGCGACATGGTGTCCACACCGCCGATTCCCGACCGGCTGGAGCAGATCGGCTGGACCGGCGGGGAGTGCGTCTCCGACTCGCAGTTGCAGATCCACTACTACCGCACCACAGCAGACGGTCGCATCACGTTCGGCAAGGGTGGCTGGGGCATCGCCTTCCGCGGGCGCATGGGACCTGGTTTCGATCGCGATGCGAAGCGTGCGGCTGACGTGACGCTGGGCTTCCGGCGCCTGTATCCCAACCTCGCGGACGTGCCGATCGACCACGACTGGAGCGGACCGATCGACCGGTCCCCGACCGGCATCCCCCTGTTCGGCAATCTCGGCGGTCGCTCGCACATTCTCTACGGCGCCGGTTTCTCGGGCAACGGCGTCGGGCCATCGCACCTGGCCGGTCGGATCCTGGCCGGTCTGGCGCTGGGCGATCGCGATGGCGTCGCTACGTGCGGCCTCGTCAACGGTCGGCCCGGCACGTTGCCGCCCGACCCCATCCGCTACATCGGCGCGCACGTGGTTCGCACGGGCGTGGCGGCGAAGGAGGCCAAGGAGGCGGTTGGTCAGCAGCCCGGGCGCGTCTCTGAGTTCCTCGCCGGTCTGGCGCCGGGCGGGATGATCCCGAAGAAGTCCAAGCAGAAGGACTAGCGGGCGTCAGTCACCGAGCGCTTCGGCCATCCGTCGCGTCTCATCGGACGTGGCCTTTGCCACGAGCGTGACGTCCACGCGGTTGTCGTGGAACGTGGGAGACCCGCCCATGTCGGCGTCGCGCACGGGGGTGGTGGCATTCACGTTGGTGCCGCCACGATCCTTCGCCCAGTAGGCCTTGTAGGACCAGGCAACACCGTTGCGCGCGCGCGGGTGGATCGCGGCCGCGCACGTGAACGCGCCACGGTCGTTGGCGATCTCGACGAGGTCGCCGTCCTCGATGCCGCGCTCGGCGGCGTCGTCGGCACTCAGGAACACCATCGGCTCGCCCGTCATGCGCAGGTGCCCCGGGAGGTCGGCGAAGGTGGAGTTGAGGAAGAAGCGCTGGGCTGGCGAGATCAGAATCAGCGGAAAGCGCTCTGCCAGTTCTGCGTCGGCACCCTCGAAGGACGGTGTGTAACCGGGAACCGGATCGAGGCCCTGCGCAGCGAGTGCGGGAACGGTGATGTGCAGCTTGCCGTCGGCGGTCGGGAAGTTGCCGTGCGCGTGCGGTGCGGTGCCGCGGATATCGTCGACGCGGGCGTAGCCGGTCTCCGACAGAGACTCGAAGGTGATGCCACGCGAGCGCGCGAGATCGGTGTCGATGAACTGACGCACGAGGTCCTCATCCGAGTCGTGGAGGCGCGGGTGGTCCAGTCCGAGCGCCGCCGCGAGGCGTCGGAAGATCTCGGTGTTCGGCAGGCACTCGCCGATCGGTTCGATCGCGGGCAGATTGAGCGTGAGGTAGTGATGCCCGTAGGACGGATGGATGTCGAGATGCTCCGTCTGCATGGTTGCGGGCAGGAGGACATCGGCGAACATCGCCGTGTCTGTCATGCGGTGCTCGAGCACCGTGAGGTGCAGGTCATCGCGGCGGAACCCGCGCTGTGCGCGCACCTGGTCGGGCACGGTGGCCGCCGGGTTGGTATTCCACACGACCAACGCGTGAACCTGCGGATCCTGTGTGGTGTCGGTGAGCGCCTCGGCAAGACGCGACATGTTGATGGTGCGTGCGGCCGGCAGGTCGAGCCCGGTGGGCTCCTCGAGGTCGATCGTGATGTCGTCGTAACGGCCTGCGGTCTCCGGCAGCACGCCCCCGCCGACGCGGCGGAAGTCCCCGGTGACCGCACCGAGGATGAGGATGCTGCGGTACGCGGCGCCTGCACCACCATGGCGCTGCAGCCCCAGTCCCATGCGGATTGCGGTGGGGCGCGTCGTGATCATGCGGTCGGCGAGACCCTGCACCTCGCCGATGTCGAGGCCGCAGATGGTCGCCGCACGAGCGGCACTCCAATCAGCGAGACGCTCGCGCAGGTCGGACCAGCCCACGCTGCACTCCTCCAGCCACTCCTCATCGCATGCGCCAGCGGCCAGCAGTTCGCCCATCAGACCCATGGCCAGCGCGGCATCGGTACCGGGCAGGAGCTGGAGGTGCTGGTCGCAGCGCAGGGCGGTGTCGGTGGGGAGGGGGTCGATGGCGACCACGTGCGCACCGTTTCGCTGTGCTTCGTGGATGAAGTGCCACTGATGCATGTTGGACGACAGCAGGTTCGCGCCCCAGATCAGAATCAGCTTCGAGTGGACGAAGTCCTCGGGGTCGAGCCCAACGGGCCGGTTGATGGTGACCTTCATCGCGGCGGTGGCCGCGCCGGTGCAAATCGTCGTCCCCAGGCGCGTCGCCCCGAGGTGCTTGAACAGACGCTGCCCAAGCGACCAGCCCTGCACTGCGCCAAGCGTGCCGGCGTAGTAGTACGGGAGAATCGCCTCCGGGCCATGACGGTCGATCGTTGTCTGGAGCGCCGCGGCGGTCAGACCGATCGCCTCGTCCCAGTCGATCTCCTGGAAGCGACCCTCGCCTTTCTCCCCAATGCGCCGCAGCGGAGTGTGCAGTCGATCGGGCGCGTAGACGGCATCGAGATAGCGATTGACCTTGCCGCAGAGTGCGCCACGCGTGTACGGATGGTCCTTGCGGCCGCGCATGCGCACGGCCCGTCCATCCTCGACCTCGATCTGCCACGAGCACGTGTCGGGGCAGTCGAGGGGGCAGGCGCCGTTGACGATGCGCTTCATGTCGCGAGTGTACGGGACTCGGGGCCGTTCGGACAGGTGATCAGCCGTCGCGTCGCCGACGGGCGGCATCCACGACGTAGGCGAACAGGGCCTGCTGCCCGGGCTCGTGCATCTTCTCGGGATGCCACTGGACGCCGATCGCGTCCCAATCACCGGTGCTCTCGAGGGCCTCAACGACCTGCCCGACGCGTGCGGTCGCGAGAAGGTCGCCCGGATCGACGACAGCCTGATGATGAATGGAGTTGACGTCGAAGGAGCGCTCCCCCATGACGCGAGCGATGCGGGAGCCTTCGTCAACCTCCACCTGGTGGCGCGACTGCATCAGCGCCTCGGGCGTGCTCTCGATGATGGGGTGGCCGTGCTCTGGGCGCAGATCCTGGATCATCGTGCCGCCTGCGGCCACCGCAAGGGCCTGCATGCCGCGACAGATGCCCAAGACGGGCAGCTGGCGCGCGCGGGCACCGCGCGCGAGTGCCAATTCCCATTCGTCGGCCCCCGCGTTCGAGTCCTCGAGCTCGGTCGCCGTCTCGGCGCCGTAGTGCTCGGGGTGCAGATCGCCGCCACCGGTCATAACCAGCCCGTCGAGCAGATCCAGCACGGCCTCGGGATCCTCGTTGTGCGGAATGATCAGCGGGAGGCCGCCTGCACGGGTGACGCCATCGGCGTAGTTCGGGTCGAGCGTGTAGAGGTCGGTCTGCTCACCGAGATACGTCGGCAGGTCGCGACGGAAGGCCGTCAGGCCGATGACGGGCGGGCGCATAGGAGGAGCCTACCGCCTAGCCGAGCGGCCACGGCAGGTCCGGCATGTGCTGCGACCACACGGTCTCGAGTGAGCCATCCTCGATGACCGTCGTGAGCGCGGCATCGAGCGCCGAGCGCAGCGCGTCCTCGCCGTGGCGCACCGCGATGCCCCACTGGTTGCGCGTCTCGATCGTGAAGGCGAGGCGGAGCTCAGGATCATCGTCCAGCGTGACCATGACGACATCGTCGTCCACGAAGCCGTCGATCTCGCCCGAGCGGGTGGCCGCGATCATGTCGCCGTACACGTCGTCAGTGGCGCCGTCGAAGGGCACGGGGATGACGCCCGGGAAGGTCTCGGTCAGCGCCATGTTGGTGCTCATGGCGATCGCGCCGATGCGCTTGCCGGCGCACTCGAGCGGATTCGAGATCGTGCTCTCGATCCGCGTGACGAGCGACTCGTTGAAGATCGCGTACGGCCGAGTGAAGTCGGCGAGCGTGCGGCGATGATCGGTAATGCCCTGGCCGCACCAAATGCCATCGACCTTGTGCTCGTGCAGGGCGGGGTAGAAGTCGCTCCAGGACAACGGCACCCACACGAGTTCCAGTCCGAGCTGGTCCGCGACGAGGCGCGCGGCGTCGGGCTCGTAGCCCGGACGGGAGCCGTCTGGTCGGATCAGCCCCATCAGTGGCATTGCGTCGAGATCCCCGCAGCCGAGGGTCAGCGTGCCGGGTGTGACGAGCGCGTAGCCGGTCACGGAATCCACTGCCTGTACATCATGTCCTCCCAATCGGTGACGGCTCCGCAGAAGCGGGCCCACTCGTCGCGCTTGAACTCGGTGTAGAGATCGGTCAGGTCGTTGCCGAGGACTCCTCGCACGAACGGAGAGCCGGCGAACTTCTCGACCGCGTCGCCCAACGTGAGCGGTAGCGAGTCGAACTTCTCGGGTCCCGTGACACCGGGCTCGGGTGCCGGGCCAGGATCGATCGCGTTCGTCAGTCCGTCCTCCATCGCCCCGGCGATCAGCGCGTGGGAGAGGTACGGATTGACGATCGAATCGGGCAGCTTCAGCTCGAGCCGACCGCTGGCGCTGATGCGCACGCTGCGGCTGCGGTCGTCGAGGCCCCAATCGACCCGCGAAGGGGCGAACTGCCCGGCGTCCCAGTACCGCTTGTACGAGTTGACCGTGCTGCCGTACACGGCCATCGACTCGGCGGCGTGGGCGAGCAGTCCGCCGAGTGCGTGCTTGGCGGTCTCCGTGATGTGCAGCTCACGCCGTCCGGCCTCCGCGAAGGCGTTCTGCCCGTCCTTCCAGAGCGACAGATTGTGGTGGCAGCCGTTGCCCATGATGCCCACCTCGGGCTTGGGCATGAAGGTCACCTCGATGCCGAGCTCGCGTGCCACCTGGACGCAGATCTGCCGGTACGTGAGCAGGCGGTCGGCGGTGCGATCGGCGCGGTCGTACATGAAGTTGAGCTCAATCTGTCCGGCGTCCTCGTAGTCGCCCTCGATCATGTCGATCTCCATGGCGCGGGCGTACCGGATCACGCGCTGGTAGATCTCGCGCGTCATCTCCAACGTGCCGGCGTGATACGCCGTGCTGACACCCGGTCGCGCAACAGGGTCGTAGCCGTCGCCCTTCCAGGTGACCTCTGGCTCGGTGCCGCTGCGCAGCTCGTACCCCGTGCGCTGCTCCAAGCCGTCAATGGCGCGTCGCATGGCTCCGCGGACGTCGGTGGACAGGGGTGCGCCCGGGTCGCGATGACTGTCGTCTCGTCGATACAGGGTGCACAGGAAGCGTCCGACGCTCGGCTCCCACGGGAGCACCTGGAAGGAATCCGCGTCCGGCATCACGGCGAACTCCTCCGCCGCGATCCCGCCGCCAAACAGCTCGCCGTGACGATCCGCAGCCACGTCCGCAATCGCGGAGCCGTGAAACTGCACGCCCTTGTCGAGGCTGCGCTTGAGATGCGAAGCCGGGACGACCTTGGCGAGCACGCGCCCGTTGATCGAGACGAACTGGTAGTAGACGAACTCCACATTCGCCTGCTTCACGCGAGCGGCGAGCTCGTCGGCGGCGCGAGCGTTGAGCTCGCGGTGCGTCGTCAGGGCGTCGGTCATCGGGCCTCCTCGCGATCCCACGTGATTACCTGTCGTACGGGTCCGGTGTTGCCGGAATCGGGCAGCCACTCCGGCGCCTCGGCATAGCGCAGGCCGGGCAGGCGCTGGGCGAGCAGCGCCAATGCCTCGGTCATGTCGCCGCGCGCGATGAAGTGGCCGAGACAGTAGTGCCGTCCGCCACCGAACCCGAAGTGCTTGGGGCGCGTGTCGTTGGCGATGTCGAAGTCGGGATCCGAGACGGCGCGCGGATCGGTGCCACTCGATTCGGTGAAGAGGTGAATCGTCGTCCCCTTCGGAACGAGTATCCCATCGATGTCGCAGTCCTCGGCGGCCTCCCGGGTAACCCAGGTGGTGGTCGGTCGGATACGCATCACCTCCTCGACGGCGTTGGCGGCAAGCTCGGGTCGTTCGCGCAGGAGGGCCCACTGCTCCGGATGCCGCACGAAGAGATCCATCGCGAGTCCCAACTGGTTCCGGGTGGTGTCGATGCCGCCTTGGAAGAGAAGGATGACGGTCGTCCGCAGTTCGGCGTCGCTGAGGCGGTCGCCGTCCTCGTTGGCGTCCACGAGCGTCTGCAGGAAATCGTCCTGCGGAGCGGCGCGACGCTCCGCGATGAGGCCGTCGGCGTAGATGCCCATCTGCTCGAGGCCCCACTCGACCTCATCGAGGCGTTCCTTCGCGGCCACCGACAGCGCCAAGCTCATCTTCTCGGCGTACAGGGCGAGGTCCTCCCAGTTGCCATCGTCCACGCCGAGCAGCCGGCAGATCACCCGCGTCGCGTACGGCTCCGAGAACTGGTGCATGAATTCGCACTGACCCTCGTCGATGAAGCCGTCGATCAGTTCGTTGGCGAGTTCCTGAAACTTTGGCACGAGTCCCTCGACGTGGCGCGAGGAGAACGCGGGGTTGACGAGCTTGCGCAGGCGCACGTGTTCCGCGCCCTCTTTGTTGAGCACGATGTTGGCCCACCATGTTGCCCAGTCTCCCGTGATCCCGTTGTGCTCCGACCAGCGGGCGCTGCCCTGGATCAGACGCTTGTCGTTGACGAGCGCGTTGACCTCCTCATACCGGAGCACGGCGAGTCCGTAGGGCGTGCGTGCGTACGGCCCCGCGTCGCGGGCGGCGCGCACGAGTTCCGAGCGGACCGAAAAGGACGGATCGTTGACATCGAAGAACGGCAGGTGCGGCGCGTCGATGGGGGAGTTGATCGTTGCCATGCGGAGAACTCTACTCCGTAGATTTCAAGAATCAAGCGTCGGCAGCAAGTCGGCCGAGATGGAGGCCGACGATCCAGTCGTAGGTCGCCTCCACGTGCGCAACCATGGCGTCGCGAGCCGCGGGGGCATCGGCCTGGAGAATCGCGACGAGAATCGGCGTGTGACCCATGGTCGAGGCGCGCACAGCCTCGACCGACTCGCTTCCCGGTAGCGACCCGAGAATCTCGCCGAGCTCTGCCTGGACTGCGGTCTCGGCGGCGACCAAGCGCGGACTGCCTGTGGTCTCCGCCACCGCGAGATGAAAGCCGCTGTCGGCAAGCCGATAGCCGGCGAAGTCGCCGAACGCCGACGACTCCGCGCGCGCGGCGGCGTCCGCGATCAGCGTGCGCGCTTCGTTGGACGCGCGAGCAGCGGCCAGGAACGCGGCTTCGCCGGCCACGGCACGCCGCCAGTCGATCAGATCGCGCAACTCGTCGCGCGTCGGGATGCGGCGGGCCTGCGCCAGCGGCCTGGCGATGTCGTCGACCACGAATGTGCCGGCGCCGCGCCCACGGCGGGTTTCGACGTAGCCCGCGTCGCGCAGGATCGCGAGCGCCTGTCGCAAGGTCATGGGGGCGACGTCAAGACGATCGGCCAACTCCAGCTCCGGCGGAAGACGCTCGCCCGGCTGCAGGACGCCGGTGCCGATCGCCTCGCCGAGGCGGCGGACGATCCGTTCGACGGCTCCCTCCACCTGGAGCGGGGCGAAGACGGTGGCGCGTGCAGAGGGTGGGGTGCTCATAGAACTCCACGCAGCAGAGTACTTGACGAGCGGGGCGGGGTGGGCGAGACGCGTGCTGACGTACCCTGCGGGGGTGGAGTTCCGCTGCGCACTCGTCGGTCTGGCCGGCCGACCCAACGTCGGCAAGAGCACGCTCGTCAATCGGATCGTGGGCGAGCACGTCACGATCACCTCCAGCCGACCGCAGACGACGCGCCGTCGCATCGCCGGTATCGCACACGGCGATGGCTGGCAGCTGGTGCTTGCCGATCTGCCGGGCATTCAGATTCCCCGTGACGGGCTCACTCGACGGATGGCCGAGAGTGTGTCGGAGACCCTCGCCGATGTCGACGTCGTGCTCCTGGTCCTCGACGGAACGCAGTCCATCGGCGGCGGCGATCGGGCCAGCGCTGAGGCGGCCTTTGCCGCGGGTGTGCCCGTGATCGTGGTTGTCAACAAGGTCGACGGCGTTCCGCCGGAGCGCATTGCCGCATCGATGCAGGCCGCCGCGGAGCTCGGACCATTCGCCGAGTTGCATCCCGTGTCGGCCAAGACCGGTGACGGCGTGCCAGCGCTGATCGACGATCTGGTTCGCCTCGCACCCGAGGGGCCGGCGCTGTTCCCCGATGAGGCGCGCTCGTCCGATCCCGTTCGCCTGCAGATCTCGGAGCTGATCCGCGAGCAGGCGTTGCGGCGGTTGCGCGACGAGGTACCGCACGCCCTTACGGTCGTCGTCGAGGAGTACGACCCGCCCACCCGCCGCCGTGCCGCTCGCATTGAGGCCTCGATCTACGTGGATTCGAAGTCGCAGCAGGGCATCGTGATCGGCGCCGGCGGCGCCATGATCCGCGACATCGGCACGTCTGCCCGTCCAGGGATCGAGCGGATCATCGGCGGCAAGGTGATGCTCGAGTTGCGCGTGCGCACGCAGCGCGGCTGGCGTGACGATCCCGCGCTGCTCGACCGCCTCGGGCCGTAGACGCTACGGCTGGCCGTTCGTGCCTTCGAACACGCCGGCGCTGTAGAGGCACTGCGCGTTCCAGAGCAGCCAGCCACCGGCGCCCGTGCGATCGGCCGCTGCGATCTGCTCCTTGACCTCCTTGGCGCCGTACGGGATGCCGCCGAGGGTGAAATCCTGCAGCCACGGGCGGATCTGCATCGCACCGCCGTTGGTCTTGCGACGCCAATCCGACATCGCAGCGGCGATCGTCGGTCCGGGAGTATCGCCGGGCTTGTCGATGCCGAACTGCCCGTCGGTGAAGTGCGACGGGTAGATCATCGGGTAGACCGCGTCGAGCGTGTTGCGCAGCTTGCCCGGCCACTGACCGATGCCGAGATCCTCGGTGGCGGCAAGACCGAAGAACGCCGCGGAGACGTGCACGCCCTGCGGCTTCAACGTCGTGGATGCCTTCTTGAGGAAGGCCGTGATCGTGTCCTGCCGCGGACGGCCGGGATCCTTGAAGGCGATCTTCGAGGCATCGCCGTCGGTCGGATAGCGCACGTAGTCGAACATGATCTCGTCGAACCCGAGCTCGGCCGCGTACTGCGCGACCTGGATCGGATACTCCCAGGCCTTCTCGTTGGTCGGATCCAGCCAGGTGATACCAAGGTCGTTCTTCCAGAGCCCGCCGGACTTGGTGCGCAGCGCGATCGAGGGATCGGCCTGCGGGGCGTACCCGTCTTGGAAGACGACGATGCGGGCGATGGTGTAGAGACCAGCGGCGTGGGCGCGGCGCAGGACCTTGACCGGGTCGTAGACATCCTGCTGCGCGCCACTCTTGTTGGCGAGCGGGATCGGGGTCGAGAACGCCAATTCGCCTCGCTCGTCCTTCACGTCGATCTGGATCGAGTTCATGCCGACCTTCGGATCGGCGAGGGTGATGATCGGCTCGAACAGGCTGGGCGTCGCAACGGCGTAGGACGTGACGTGCACGCCGCGAACGTGGTCGGGCATGGGGACGCGGCCGCCGACGGCCTGCTCGGCCGCGCTCTGCTTCGGCACCGTGGCGGTGGGTGCTGCTGCCTTCTTCGTCGGTTCCGGATTGCTGCGGCTCCAGGTGAAGGCAAACGCGGCGATGGCGACCGGAAGCAGGAGGATCGTGACGGCGATCATGCGGCGCCGACGCTGCTGGGAGCGAGCAGAGGCGCGCTGCTTGGCACGGCGCGAATTGCGCATCGCCTCTTGGTGCGCGTCGTAGCGCTTCTGATCGCGGAATTCGGTCATCGGACGGAGGTCGAATCGTAGACGAACCCGGGATGCCTCGGAGCGACCGGGAACACCGCACGCGGTAGGCTGCCGCCATGGCACGCCGAACGGGGGACATCGCAAAATCGATCGAGTTGATGCTCCTCCGCCCACGCGCCACGGCGGCGGACTGCGTCGCGCTATGCGACGTGGCTGTCCTCCACCACGTCGCTGCCGTGTGTGTGCCGCCGACGCACGTCGAGGCGGCGGCACAACGCCTGCGCGGTACGGACGTCAAGCTGGTCGCGCTGATCTCCCATCCCTTCGGCGGCGACCGGCCGGAGATCAAGGCTCGAGCCTGCGTACGCGCCGTCCGCGACGGTGCGCAGGAGGTCGAGATTGCCACGGATCTGGCGCAGTTCGCGGGCGGCGATCCCAATCACGTCCGCGATGAGCTCCGGCTCTGCGCCCAGGCCGCGCGCGAGGCCGACACGGAAGTGCTGATTCGCGGCGTGATCGACACCGGCGTCTTCGACGACCGCACGTTGCGTCTGCTCGCGCGCGCCGTGGCCGCGGCAGAGGTCGACATGCTGGTCACATCGTCTGGTCTCTCACCCGAGCCGAACGATCTCCTGGACGTCGAGTTGATGCGCGAGGAGGTCGGCGCCGGGATGGGCGTCAAGGCCGTCCGTGGCGTGCGCAGCCTCGAGGAGGTGTCCGCGCTGCTCATGGCCGGTGCTTCGCGCGTTGGCACCGCCTCGGTGGACCTGCTCGGGGCGCCGGACTAGGAGAGGGCCGCGGCCAGACCGCGAACGCCCGTCGTGTTCGAGACGCGGATTCGCTCGAGCTGAAGCGGATCACGCGCGGAGAGCGTGTACCCCGACTTGGTCGTGGTTGCGAGGACGTAGCCCGCCTTGCGCACGGCCTCCACTGACTTCGCGTCGACTGAGCCTGCCGGATAGCAGAACCACTGCACCGGATGTCCGAGGTGACGCTCGAGCGTGAAGCGGGACTGACGGAGCGTCTTCATCGCGGCAGCCGGCGACATGTTGGGGATCTCCGTGTGGGAGACGGTGTGCGAGCCGATGTCCCAGCCGCGCTGCTCGAGTATGCGCAGCTGCGACCACGTGAGCCACGTCGGCGCCGCGCTCTTGCGCTCCGCAATGCGATCGGTGATCACGTACGCGGTGCCGATGTATCCGAACTGCTTCATGATCGGCGCGGCGATGGTGGCGATGCCGCGATAGCCATCGTCGAAGGTCAGCAAGACCGGCTTGTCGGGCAGCGCCTTGCCCTCCATCAGCGCCTCGTAGAGCTGCAGCTGAGAGATCGTTTGGTAGCCACGATCGTGGAGCCACGCCATCTGGAGCTGAAACTCACCGGGGTCGACGGTGAGGCCCACCGTCACCGACGGCTCGTCGCCGTTGAGGACGGCGATCCGGTGGTACATCAGGATCGGGACCTCGAGCGTGCGGTTCGGCAAGGGGTCGGGGAGCGTCAACTGGGGTACCTGCTTGACCGGCTTGACTGCGCCGTCGGCGGCCTGCTGATCGCCCGTCTTGGTCGTCGCCTGCGAGGGCGCGGCGCCGCTGTCGGCCTGCAGCAGGTGCAAGGACGCCGAGGCGCCGACGACAATCACGACGGCTGCGATCAGGACAACGAGAGCGGGACGCATCGCTCGCACGATACCTGCCGACATCCTCCTCTACAGTGGCGGCATGGGCGATCCTGGACTCCCCACGTGGCAAGTGCATGGCGTGCGGGTGCTCCATGACGACGTGGTGCGGATCGAGGAACACGACGTCGAGACGCCGGAGGGTCGGCGCTACGCATTCCCCATCGTGCGCTCGCCGGGCTTCGCCAAAGTCGTCCCGATCATGGAGAACGGCGATGTCGTGCTCGTGCGCCAGTACCGCTACGCCGTCGGGGGCGAGACGCTGGAGGTGCCCGCCGGCGCGATCGACGACGGCGAGTCGCCGATCGAGACCGCGCGGCGCGAGTTGTCGGAGGAGGCGCTCGTCACGAGTGATCACCTCGAGCCCTTGGGCGAGTTCACCACGAGTCCCGGCCGGATGGACGAGCGCGGCTACGTGTTTCTCGCTCGCGACTGCCGGCCCGATCCGCTCGCGGTGCAGCACGAGCCGACGTTGCCCGTGCATCTGCCGCTCGACGACGCAATCGCCCTGATCGGCGGGGAGGTGCTGGCGGCCACCAGCTCGCTCGCCCTGCTCTTGGCACAGCGTCGACTCACTGGGGTGGATCGGTGACACTTCGACCATGACTGCCATCACGCCACTGGGACCAAACGCCGAGGGTGTCCGTTGGGATCTCTCCGCGATCTGCGCTGACGTGCCGTCGGCCCGCGCGCTGCTCGACGAGTCGATCGCCGCGTCCGAGGCCTTCGACGCGCGGTACCGGGGTCGCGTCGGCGCGCTCGACGCAGCGGGTCTCGGCGAGGCTCTGGCGGAGCTCAGTCGCATCTCCAATGCCCTGCACCGCGTCGGCTCGTACGTGGGCCTGCGCCGCAGCGTCGATGTCAACGACGACGAGGCGCGTGATCTCGAGACCGTGGTGGATCAGGGCATGGTGCGGGCGCAGAATGCGCTGCGGTTCTTCGATCTGGAGTGGATCGCGCTCGACGATGCCGTCGCATTGCCGTTGATCGACGCGCCTGAGGTCGCGGCGGATCGTCATCACCTGATCTCCGAGCGGCGCTTTCGCCCGCACGTCCTGCCCGACGATCAGGAGCGCATGCTCGCCGAGCGCGAGCCGGTGGTCTCCGCTTGGCAGAGTCTCTTCGCCCAGACGGTCTCGAACATCCGTGCACCGTTCGACGATGGCACCGGCGAGGCGGAGAAGACGGTCGATGAGCTCCTCTCGTACGTGCACACGCCGCAGCGCGAGGTGCGCATCGCCGCGCTCGAGACGCTGTACGTCGCGCTGGAGCCCCATGGCGACGTGCTGGCATCCTGCTACGACAGCATCGTCGCCGACCGGCTGACGATGGATCGCCTGCGCAACTACGACGCGCCGATGTCGGCGCGCCACCTCTCGAACGAGCTCGAGCCGGCGTGGGTCGACGCGATGATGGAGGCGATCGAGGCGCGCTACGGCATGGCCCAGCGTTGGTTCCGGCGCAAGGCCGAGTTGATGGGCGTCGACCGCCTGCACCTTGCCGACCAGTACGCGCCGCTCGGCGAGGGACGCTCGATGCCGTACGAGGAGGCGCGCGGGATCGTTGACGACGCGTTCGGTCGCTTCTCGCCCGAGCTAACGCGTGTCACGCGCAGCGTGTTCGATGAGCGGCGCGTCGACGCCGAGCCGCGACAGGGCAAGCGCGGGGGAGCGTTCTGCGCATCGGTCGCCCAGGATGCGCAGCCGTTCATCATGCTCAACCACACCGACACCCTGCGCGATCTCATGACCGTTGCGCACGAGTTGGGGCACGGGATGCACTTCGCCCTCTCCAGCGAACGGCAGTCCGCGCTCTCGATGCACGCGCCGCTCGCGCTGTGCGAGGTGCCGAGTACCTTTGCCGAACTGATCGTCTTCGAGCGCATGCTCGAGACCGAGCCAGATGCCGCTACGCGCACCGCGCTGATTCGCCAGGAGCTCGAGTCGGGCTTTGCGACGGTGTTCCGCCAGACGATGATGGCGCGCTACGAGCAGGACGCCTACGGAGCGCGCATGAATGGCCAGGCTTTAACCAAGGACCGGCTGGCCGAGTTCTGGTTCGCGCGCAATCAGAGTTACTACGGCGATTCGATGGAATTGCCCGACGGCTACCGCCGCGGCTGGAGCTACATCCCGCACTTCATCAACACGCGGTTCTACACGTACGCCTACGCGTTCGCCCACCTCGCCAGCCTCACGCTCTATGCGTTGTACCGCGAGCAGGGCGAGGCGTTCGTCGGCCCGTACCTCGACTTCCTTGCCACGGGCGGCTCGGCATCCCCGGGTGCGCAGTTGGGAGCGTTCGGCATTGACCTCGCCGATCCGGCCACGTGGTCGAAGGGGCTCGACGAGATGGAGCGCATGCTCGAGCTCGCGCTCGAGGGCTGACGTTTGCCAACCCTGGCGTGGCTTGACGCAGTACCCGGCGAGGCCGCGTTCTACGCCGATGATTTGATGGCGATCCGCGCCGGCGCCGCGCACGATGGGTTCGCCTACCACGGCGAGCCGATCACGCCGGGGCATGCAGCAGTGCGTAGTCCGTCCCGCGCGATTCTGCTGCGTGTTGAGACCGACACGGGCGCGGTGGGTTGGGGGGATGCAGTCTCGGTGCAGTACGCGGGTGTCGGCGGACGCGATGCTCCGGTTGATCCCGCGACGCTCGGGGTCGAGGTCGACTTCGCCGCACGAGCGCTTCAGGATGCGGGCGACGTGGGCTTCGCCGATGCCTGCGCATTGATCGAGGGCCTGCGTTTCGACGGGCGCCCGGTGCACACGGCTGTGCGCTACGGCTTGAGCCAGGCGTGGCTCAACGCCACCGCCATGGAGGCGGGCACCAGTCCCCTGCACGTGCTCGCCGAGCTGACCGGGCTCGAAGAGCCGGAACTCCTGCCCGTCTACGCGCAGAGCGGTGATGAGCGCGAGGTCAACGCCGACCGCATGATCCTGCGTGGTGTTGAGGTGCTGCCGCACGGGCTGTTCAACTCGATCGCCTCCTTCGGCGACGACGGTGGTCGCTTTCTCGCGTACGTTGCGTGGCTGCGCCGCCGCGTCGACGAGCTCGGCGCGCCCGGCTACCACCCGCGATTCCACCTCGATGTCTACGGGATGCTCGGGGAGGTCGTCAATCACGACATCGAGCGCATGGCGACCTTCCTTGGTGAGGCTGAAGGAGCCGCAGGCGGGCTGTCGCTCTCGGTGGAGTCGCCCTGTTATGGCGCCAACGTGGAGGAGACGGTCGACCTGCTGGCTCGCCTGCGCGCCGAGTTGCGGGTGCGCGGCTGCGACGTCGCGCTTGTGGCCGACGAGTTCTGCAACACCGACGACGACGTCGCGCGGTTCGTGGCTGCGGAGGCCGTTGATCTGATCCAGATCAAGATGCCTGATCTTGGCTGCCTGACGCGTGCGATCGATGCGGCACAGGTCTGCCGCGAGGCAGGGCTTGGCGTGTTCATCGGCGGCTCGTGTGCCGAGACCGAAGTGAGTGCGATCGCCAGCACGCACGTGGCCCTCGCCGTGGAGGCCGATCAGGTCCTGGCCAAGCCCGGCATGGGCGTGGATGAGGGCGTCACGATCGTGCGCAACGCGATGCGGCGCGCCCTCGTCGACTGGGAGCGGACGGGCTAGAGGAGTCCGGCCAGCCCGCGGGCTGCCGTGACGACCGCGAGTACCAGCAGGATCCACAGCACGCGCGTGCGGAACTTGGACGTGTCGGAGCCGTGGAACAAGCGGTGACCGATCCACGAGCCGATGGCGAGCGCGGGCAGGCAGAAGAGGACGGTCACGAGCACGTCGTGGTCGATCAGCCCGCCGACGCCGAACGACGCGACGGCGACCAGGTCGAGGGCGAGGAAACACGCCATCATCGAAGCCCGCGAGACGTGCGCGCCGCGCTCGGTACCGAGGAAGAACAGCGCGACCGGCGGGCCGCTGATGCCGAAGGCGCCGTTGAGCAGTCCCGCAATGCCGCCGACGCCGACCGTCGCTGCATCGCTGGGCGCGGGCCGCTTGACCGTTGACCGCAGCAACAGGATCGCGGCGAGGGCGATCACGATCGCGATGCCGACGCGCGCAACGTCTGCCGGAACCCGGATCAGGATGATCGCGCCGACGGGTGTCAACACGAGCGCGCCGGCCAGGATCGTCAGCACCGGGCGCCATTCAATCTGCCGGAGCACCGGCGGCAGGAGGAGCAGGCCGACGAGTACCTCGAGGATCAGCACCGTCGGCACTGCCACGTCTGGAGGCGTCGTCAGCGAGATCCCGGCGACGCCGATCATCGCGAACCCGAAACCGCTGTAGCCTCGCACGACGGCCGCAACGAAGATCACGCCAACCGCGAGCGCGATGATGAAGGTTTCGGCCATCTCCGGAACCCTACGCCGCAGG
>CAINDT010000097.1 GCA_903847495.1 uncultured Actinomycetes bacterium | reverse complement strand
GGACTCGCCGGCGCCGAGCGGCGCGTCGGACGGGATCTCGAGCATCTCGAACCCGAGCGAGCCGGACGGGCCCTTACCGCCGATCTCGTGCCAGTACTTCTCGCCACCCATCGTGACGCGACCCTTGCCACCGTTGAAGGGATGGCCACCGAGCCCCATCGCCTGGGTGGCGTGCATCAGGTTTCCGACCATCAGCCCCTGCTCGACGCCATTGGCGTCGACCATCTGCCAGCGCTCGAACTCCCAGAAGTCGACGGCGTGCGCCGGGTCGAGCAGACCCGACTTGACGTACTCGCGGAGCGGATCGCCGTTCAGGTGGGGATCGACGAGGTAGTAGCCGTGCGGCGCGTCGAAGTACAGCAGCATCGCGGAGATGCACTGGCGCGTGATGTCCGTGATCGGCATGAACAGCGTCGTGCCCTGCGCGTTCGGGATGCGATGGTTAAACGCGAACAGGTTCGGACGGTCGCGCGGGATGTGCAGGCGCTCGTCAGCCAGCTTGACGGCCTGGCGATACAGCTCGTTCGGCGCGTTCTCGTCGGCCAGCTGGTTGTGCTTCTTGGGGCGCACGTCGCGCTGCGGGAGCGCGAAGACGCCGTCGTCGTTCGTCCAGAACAGCTCGACGTTGTGGTTGGCCAACGGCGAGGGATACGTTCGGCCGGTGAACGAGCCGATCTTGTCGCCGCTCGTGGAGTCGCCGTCGTCGTCGAGGAAGGGCCACTCCTCCGTCGCAATGCCGGAGATGCCAGTGGCAGCGGCGACGAGGATCGCCTCCTCCTCGTACGCGAGCGGGATCGGCTCCTTATCGGACTTGAACGCCAGCGGGCCCGTCAGCTCGGCGCCAAGCGCGAAGCGGCGCGAGCGGCGCGTGAAGATCGACTCGAGCACCGGGAAGGCGCGGGCCTGGGCGAGGGCACCGGGATGCACCGAGGGGCGCGGCACGAGCGGGCGCTTGCGCTCCTTCGTGATCTTGGCGGCCTTGTACTTCGGCACGATCTTCGCGGCGGCGGCCTGCTTGGGCGCGGCCTTCGGCTTGGGAGCCGCCTTCGGCTTCGCGGCAGCGGCCGGCTTCGCCTTGGCAGTGGTCCTCTTGGGCTTCTCGACAGCGGCCATGATGGCTCCTTCGGTCAGACGATCTTGAGATAGCGGTCGTAATCCCACTGGGTGACCGCAGAGACGAACGCGTTCCACTCGCGCTCCGCGATGACACAGAGGTCATTGCACACATCGTCGCCGAGGATCTCCTGGATGACGGTGTCCTTGCGGAAGGCGGCGACCGAGTCGATCAGCGTGGTCGGCAGCACGTCGCCAGACTCGTAGAGGTTGCCGCTCATCACGGTGCCGGGGTCGGCCTTGCTCTCGATGCCGGCGCAGACCGCGGCGAGCATGCCGGCGATCGCCCAGTACGGGTTGGCATCGGAGGCTCCGGTGCGGAGCTCGACGCGCGTCGAGTTCTCGCCTTCGATCAGCGAGCGGATCGCACAGGTGCGGTTGTCGCGGCTCCACGTGGCCGTGGTCGGCGCAAAGCTGCCGGCCTCGAAGCGCTTGTACGAGTTGACGGTCGGGGCGCCCGGGAGGGTGATGCCCGCGAGATGCTCCATCATGCCGCCGATCGCCCAGCGCGCGGTCTCCGACTCGGACCCGTCGACGGGCGCGAAGGCCGGCTTGCCGTCCTTCCAGAGCGAGACGTGCAGATGCATCGAGCAGCCGGACTGCCCGTTGAACGGCTTGGCCATGAAGGTCGCGACGACGCCGTGGCGCCGGCAGACCTCGCGGATGCCGTACTTCATGCGGAACGCCTGGTCGGCCGCCCAGATCGGGTCGCCGTGGTTGAGGTTGACCTCGCACTGTGCAGGCCCGTACTCGACGTTCGAGCCCTCGACGTCGACGAAGCCGCGCAGGCCGTCGAGCAGCTCGCTGAAGGCGGGCTCGAGATCGTTGGCCTTCGACAGCGAGTAGCACTGGATGCCGTCGGCGGCGGGCTGGGCATCTTCGTCGACGAGATAGAACTCGATCTCGACGCCGATCGACGCGGTGTAGCCGAGCTTGGCGAGGCGATCAACGACGTTGCGCAGCACGCTGCGCGGCGCGTACTTGAGGAGGTCGCCGTGATGGTCCTTGACGTCGCCCTGCACGATCGCCACGCCCTCGCGCCACGGCAGACGACGCGCAGTCGAGACGTCGGGGATCACGAAGAAGTCGGGGTAGCCGGTTTCCCAGCCGGAGACACGGCAGCCGTCGAGAACGTCGCCGCTGTAATCCCACGTGAGCGTCGCGTCGGCGAAAGCGATGCCCTTCTCGAGCCGACCGACGAACACGTCAGCGGGGATGCGCTTGCCGCGCGGATACCCCTGATGGTCCGCCCAGGCCACCTCGACCTCGCGGATCTCGCCCTTCTCGATTGCCTTCAGCAGATCGAAGTCATCAGCGCCCATGGACCGGGCCTCCTTGTCGTCATCGCCCCTCCCGAGGGCACCACTCGCGGCAGAATAGCCGTCATCGGCCTGCCACCGCCCGTACGGGCATCGTCTTGAAGCCGTTGCCGAAATTGCTGCGCAACCGCGCCGTCGGACCGCATACCTCGAAGCGCAGACCGCGATCGAGGACGGCCGTGAACAGCGTCTCGACCTGCATGCGGGCGAGGAACGCACCGAGGCAGTAGTGCGGTCCGCCGCCGCCGAAGACGACCTGGGCGGAGGCGTCGCGCGTCACGTCGAAACGCTGCGGATCCGCGAAGACCTCTTCGTCATAGTTGGCGCTGATGTAGTACATCATCAGCTTGTCGCCCTGCTTGATCTGCTTGCCGCGCAGTTCGACGTCCTCGGTCGCCGTGCGGCGGAACGTGTAGATCGGGGTCGCCCAGCGCAGGATCTCCTCGACGGCGCCCTTCATCAGCCCGCGGTCCGCTTCGAGCAGATCGAGCTGCTCGGGCTGGAGGATGCACTGGTGCATGCCCGTGGCGAGCGAGTTGCGCGTCGTCTCGTTGCCGGCGAACACGAGCAGCTGGCAGAAGTTGACGAGCTCGGAGTCCGTCAGGCGCTCGCCCTCCCACTCGGCCGAGACCAAGCGCGTGATCAGGTCGTCCTGCGGATCCTGCCGACGCGCCTCGCACAGCTCGCGCGCGTAATCGAAGAGGTAGAGCGCGGCCGGGCTGTTGAACGGCAGCTGGTGCTCCTCGTAGCCCCGGGCGCGGGCGTGCTCGTACATCTCCGGCGGCGGCGCGAGATCGGGATCGTCGATGGCGACGAGCATGTTCGCGAGCTTCGCCAGATAGTCAGCGTCGGACTCTGGGGCGCCGAAGACGTCGACGAACACGCGGATGGGCATCATCTCGCAGATGTCGTGCACCCAGTCGAACTCGCCCTTGGCGAGCGCGTTGTCGAGCAGCCGGTCGGCGACGGCGCGGGTGTGTGCGCGGTAGGCATCGACGGTCTTCGGCGTGAAGAGCGGGCTGACGATACGGCGCAGACGCGTGTGCTCCGGCGGATCCGTCTCGATCATCGAGCGCCGCATCTCCATCGCGTCCGCCGGAATCTCCTCGTAGTAGATGAACCGCTCGGCCGAGGAGAACCGTTGGGCGTCCTTGGAGATGGCCACGACGTCGGCGTGCTTGGTGATCGCCCAGAAGCCGGGATCGGGTTCGGTCTCGGGATGCCAGTGCACGGGGTCGTGCTCTCGCAGCAGGCGGAAGGATTCGTGCGGGACGCCATGCAGATAGACGTCGGGGTCCTTCAGCTCGATGGCAGATAGATCCAGCGTCGCAGTCACCGCTCCTCCTCCGGGCGAATCCTACCGATACAGGCGAATTGAGCGATTTCGCTACACAAAACCGCGCCTTTTCACCGTAGCCGTGCGGGATATGACGATATGGAAGGGTTGCATTCCGTCATGGCGAACCTTTACGCTGCGAACCGTCCTGCAGTCGGAACCATTCCGGCCGGGGAGGGGACACGGAGAAAAAGGAGAGGGACTTGGCTACGGATTCCGGGAGCAATGCTCCTGCCGCGGACATCGTCAATCCGATGACCGGGCAACACCATCTTGCGAAGGGCGCCCTGAACACGCGTCAGGTGCTCTTCTGCTGCGTCACGGGAGCCGCGCCGATCTCGGCCATGCTCTTCAACGGACCGGTCGGCATTCTCGGCGCCGGTTGGGCCGTGCCGGGCGCCTTCATCCTCGCGACGATCGTGCTGACGATCTTCTCGGTGGGCTACATCGAGATGGCACGTCGCGTCACCGCCGCCGGCGGCTTCTACTCGTTCATCTCGCATGCCTTCGGCAGCGTCCTGGGCATGGGCACAGCCATCCTGATGACCTTCTGCTACTTGGTGTTCTCAGCGGCGGTCACCGGCGTCACGGCGTACTTCGCCAATGCCAACCTGATGGAATGGTTCGGCTGGGACATCCCCGTCTGGATCTTCCTGTTCGGCACCATCATCCTGATGGCGGCGTTCACGTTCTTCCACATCGAGGTGACGGCGCGCATTCTCGGCATCGCCCTGGTGGCCGAGCTCGCCGTGCTGCTGATCTTCTCGTTCGCCGTGCTCTTCCAGGGTGGCGGCCCCGACGGGCTCGCGGTCGATTCGCTCAACCCGATGAACGTGTTCGACACGAATGGCAACATGGCGATCGCCGCCGGCGCAACGGGCATCGCCCTGTTCGCGGCGTTCTGGTCGTGGGTCGGCTTCGAGATGGCCCCGAACTACGCGGAGGAGGCCACGGAGCCCAAGAAGGTCATGGCTCCCGCCATGTACGTCTCGGTGATCGGTCTCGGCATCCTCTACGTGTTCGTGATGTGGATGTTCATCGCCTCTGCCGGCAAGCAGGGCTCGGTGGATCTCGTCAACCAGCAGTACGCGGGTGAGATCGGCTCGATCTTCTACCCGATGGCCGACCAGTACGTCGGCGGCTGGCTCACGACGCTGTTCGGCATCTTCATCATCACGGGCTCGTTCGCCTGCCAGATGGCGTTCTTCAGCACGGCGTGCCGCTACCTGTTCTCGATGGGC
>CAINDT010000096.1 GCA_903847495.1 uncultured Actinomycetes bacterium | reverse complement strand
ACGCGTGAACCGGATCCCCGACGCGGCACAGCTCGCGAGCTCTCGCTCGTTGAAGGGACGAGAGCTACCGGTGATGGGCACGAGATCGTCGCAGAAGAGCACCGCACCGTCAGCGGATCCCGTCATGCGGATATCGAGCTCCACGAGCGGTGCGTCGACGGCGAAGACCGCGCTGCTCTGGGAGATCATCGGCAGCAGCGTTGTCGAGCCGGCGACGCGCACGCTACCGGTCATGACCGGCTGGCTCCCGCAGCCGACCGTCGCGGTGGCGAGCAGCACGAGACCCGCAAGGGCTGCGAAGCGGAGGCGACGACCCGGCGACACACGTCTATCGTGGCACAGCGACGTGCACGGGGCCCAGCTGCGCGGGATGCGGGGTCCGCGTGGGCATCGGTTGCATTGCCGGCTCGTATACTGCACCCATGCCTGACGTTGGAGACACCGCCCCCGCCTTCACCCTGCTCGACGACTCCGGTGCGAGCGTGGCCCTCAAGGATCTGAAGGGCACTCGCGTCGTCCTGTACTTCTATCCCAAGGACGACACGCCCGGCTGTACGACCCAGGCCTGCGGCATTCGCGACGGCTGGCAGCAGATCGAGGCACTCGACGTGAAGCTCTTCGGCATCTCGCCCGACTCGCCTGAGAGCCACGCCAAGTTCCGCGCGAAGTTCGACCTCCCCTATCCCCTGCTTGCCGACGAGGGACACGCGGTGGCGGAGCAGTACGGCGTCTGGGTTGAGAAGTCGATGTACGGCAAGAAGTACATGGGCGTCGAGCGCTCCACGTTCGTGATCGGCCCGAACGGCAAGGTCGAGCACGTCCTGCACAAGGTCAAGCCCGGTGAGCATCTCGACCTGATCGTCAAGACGATCAACGGCTGACATGCCCGCCGCCGCACCGACGAACGGCCCGCTGGCGGGTGTCCGCGTCCTCGATCTCTCGCGCGTGCTGGCCGGACCGTACTGCGCGATGGTGCTCGCCGACATGGGCGCCGACATCATCAAGGTCGAGAACCCCAAGGGCGGAGACATCACGCGCGCCTGGGGGCCCCCATGGGCGGGTGACGAGGCCACGTACTACATGAGCGCAAACCGGGGCAAACGGTCGATTGCGATCGACCTGCGCGATCCTGAGGGTGTCGCGATCACCAAGCGCATCGCGGCAACGTGCGACGTGGTGATCGAGAACTTCATTCCCGGTGGCGCCGACAAGCTCGGGCTCGGCTGGAACGAGCTGCGGGCCGAGAACCCCTCGCTCGTCTACTGCTCGATCAGCGGCTACCCGCACGACAGCCCCGAAGCACCGCTACCCGGGTTCGACTTCGCCATCCAGGGCGAGGGTGGGATCATGAGCATCACGGGCGACGTCGACGGCGCGCCGATGAAGGTCGGCGTCGCGATCGCCGACGTCACCTCCGGCATGTTCGCCGCCAATGGCATCCTCGCCGCTCTCTTCGCCGTGCGCGGTGGCGCGCCCGGACGTCGCGTACAGGTCTCGCTGTTCGACGCCCAATTGGCCTGGCTGGTCAACCGCGGCACCGAGGCCTCGATCGCCGGCTGGGAGCCCGAGCGCTTCGGCAACGCGCATCCGTCGATCGTCCCGTACGAGACGTTTCCCACGACGGGCGCGCACATCATCGTCGCGGTCGGTACGGATCTGCAGTTCCGGTCATTCTGCGATGCGATTGGATCGCCCGAGCTCGGGACCGACGCGCGCTTTGCGACGAACCCCGATCGCGTCGCCAATCGGGCCGTGCTGATCCCGCTTCTCCAGGACGGCACGTCGCGGTTCGCGCCCGCTGCACTCCTCGCGGCGCTCGCCGAGCGGGACGTGCCGAGCGGTCCCGTGCGCACGATCCCCGAGGCACTCGCCGCGGCGCCGTACGCGCTGCAGCGGCACTCGCACCCGACGGCGGGCGAGATCGACACGATCCGCTCGCCGATCGCGTTTGACGGTGCGCATCTGACCTCGCCCAAGCATCCACCGCTGCTCGGTGAGCACACCCGCGAGTTGCTGCTCGAGGCGGGCTTGAGCGCTGCCGAGGTCGACGACGCGCTCGCCGGACCCTGCAGCCAGCGCTAGAGCGCTTCGGCGTACTCCTCGATCTCCCACGCGGTCAGGCGATTCTGGTGCGCCTCCCAGCGACCGAGCTCGTAGCGCTTGTTGCGGAGGAACACCTCGATCAACTCTGGGCCGATCAGCTTGACCAGCCGAGTATCGGCCTCGAGGGCGTCGAGCGCGTCGCCGAGCGTCGTGGGCAGAGCCTGCCCCATCGCAGCCTCGGGCCCCTCGTAGAAGTTGCCGACCACGGGCTTCGGCGACTTCAGCTTTCGCTCGATGCCATCCAGCCCGGCCGCGAGAATCGCCGCACTCACCAGGTACGGGTTGGCGGCGCCATCGCCCGAGCGGACCTCGGTGCGCGCGGCGGGCCCCCGCTCCTCGCCGATGCGCAGCATGGCCAGGCGATTGTCGTGACCCCAGTTGGCGAACTTCGGCGACAGACCGCCGTTGATGATGCGCTTGTAGGAGTTGACGGTCGGGTTGAGGAGTCCGGCCATGGCGGGCGCGTGGGCGACGACGCCGGCGATGAAGTGATGCGCCAGCTCGCTGAGGCCGTCCTTGGCTCGCGGAGCGTCGAACAGGTTCTTCCCCGCCTTGTTCACGAGCGACGTATGCAGGTGGTAGCCGGAGCACTCATCGTCATCCACGGGCATGCCCATGAACGTCGCCACGACACCGTTCATGTCCGCCATCTGCTTGACCAGCGACTTGAACAGGAACGCGCGGTCCGTCGCGCTCACCGCTTCTCCGTGCGTGAGGTTGATCTCGTGCTGCGAGTGCCCGTACTCCTGCGCCATCGAAATTGGCTCGAGACCGAATTCCTCGCAGGCCTCGAACATCCCGCGCACGAGACCGGTCGGATCGGCCAGCGGCCCTACTGTGTACACGCTCGAATCGCGCATCGGCAGCGGGCGCATGCCACCGACGCCGTCAGCGTGGCGCTCCAGGAGATAGAACTCGAGTTCATGCGCCACCACTGCGGAGTAGCCGAGGGCGGCATAGCGCTCGGCGATGCGCTTGAGCGAGCCGCGGGGATCGAGGCCGGAGGGCTTGTGCGACGGCACGGACTCGAGGTCGCAGAGGACCACAGCGACCTCCGGGTCGAGCGGATGGATGCGGGCGGTCTTCATGTCGGGAACCGCGATGAAGTCCCGGAACCCGGCCTCATCGCCGCTGACGATATTGTGGCGATGGTCGATCGTCATCACAGCCTCGACGAAGGGCTTCCCGTGCGAGATGGCGTGGGCGGCACGCGTCAGCAGCACGTCCTTGCCGCGCTGCACGCCGTAGAGATCGCTGTAGACGAGCCGCAGGATGCGGACGCCCTTGGCCTGAAGCTGCTTGACGGTCATCTCCCACCCTCCCGGTCGGTCCGCAGATTGTATCCAGATCGGCGGGTGCGGATATGCTGGCGGACGTCGATCCACGGAGGACCCCATGCATGCAGTGCGCTATCGGAACGCAGACGGCGAGATCCGCCTTGGCCGCCTCGAGGGCGACCTGATCGTCGATGCCGGTGGCGCTGGCCAGCAGGGGTTCGTACCGTCGGTCGAAGGTTGGGCCGTGATCGCCGCCGCGACCGGGACGCCGACGCCGGTGGCCGCTGTGCAGCTGCTCCACCCCGTGGTGCCGAGCAAGATCATCGCGATTGGGCTCAACTACCGTGACCACGCGAAGGAGTCCGACCTCGACATCCCCGCGGTTCCCGTCGTCTTCTCGAAGTTCTCCACCAGCCTGATCGGCCACGGCGAGTCGATCGTGATCCCGCGGGAGGAGACGCGCCCCGACTTCGAGGGCGAGCTCGCCGTGATCATCGGCAAGCGCACCCACCGCGCCACGCTGGACAACGCCCTCGCGGCGATCGGTGGCATCACCTGCGTCCACGACGTGTCCGGGCGCCGAGCCCAGCTCGAGACCCCCCTGCGCCAGTTCGACTACGGCAAGAGCTTCGACACGTTCTGCCCGCTCGGACCATCCGTCGCCAGCACCGACGGCGTCGACTTCGCCGACATCGACGTCGAGCTCGCCATCGACGGCGAGGTCATGCAGAGCTCGAACACGAAGCACCTGATCTTCAGCGTCGCCGAGATCATCGAGTACCTCACTCGGGGCATCACGCTGCTGCCTGGCGACGTCATCTGCACCGGCACGCCGGGCGGCGTCGGCGATAGCCGCGAGCCGCGCCGGTACCTCCGCGAGGGCGAGACCGTGTCGATCACGGTTGGCGGTGTCGGCACGCTCAGCAACCCGGTCACGATGGAGCAGTAGATGCGACCCGCGGCGCTGATCACGGGCGGCGGCACGGGCATCGGCGCGGCGACCGCCCGCGCACTGGCGGCGGATGGGTGGCTGGTGGGGCTGGTGGGTCGTCGCGCTGAGCCGCTGGCGGCCATCGCGGCCGAGACCGGCGGGTGCGCCTTCCCCGGGGATGCGGCGGACCTCGCACATCTCGAGTCCGCGGTCGCGGAGCTCGTCGCGGCCGGCGGCACGCTACGGGGGCTGGTGTGCAGCGCGGGTGGTGGCAACGCGGGCACGGCGCTGACGCAGACCCAGGATGGCTTCGAGGCCGTGCTGCGCCAGAACCTGACTGCGCCATTCCTCGCCGCCAAGGCGTGCCTGCCTTCGCTGATCGAGAGCAATGGGGCGATCGTGATCGTCGCCAGCCTGGCTGGCCTCCGTGCCGGTCCGGCCTCTGTCGCCTATGGCTCCGCCAAGGCAGGCGCCGTGCATCTCGCGCGCATGCTGTCGGTCGATCACAGCCCGCAGGGTGTCCGTGTCAACGCTGTTTGTCCGGGCTGGGTTCGCACACCGATGGCGGACGACGCGCTCGCCGACCTCGCGCTGGACACCGGCTCGCTCGACGCGGCGTACGCCGAGGCGACCCGTCATGCACCGGCTCGCCGGCCAGCGGAGGCGGCGGAGGTCGCCGACACCGTTGCCTGGTTGGTCTCAGAGCGCGCGAGCGGCATCACCGGTGCCACGATCACCATCGACGGCGGCGCGCACGTCGTCGACGCCGAGGGCATTGCCTTCCTCCCGGAGAACTAGTTCTTCGAACGGCGAAGGCTGAAGACCGCGCCAACGAGGATCAGCGAGAGGCCGATGGCAATCAGCGCGCCGCTCACCGACGACCAGCCGTCGAAGAGCTGGTCGACGAAGACCGCGGCCAGCGGCCCGGTGCTGACGTCCTGCGCTTGGCGGGCCACGACGGACCCCGTGAGATCGGTGGCGAGCGGGCGCAGCAGGTAGGCGCTGACAGCCAGTCCCAGCCCGAGCAGGATCAGGGTGAGGCCTCGCCGGCGCGCAGCAACCAACGCCAGCACGGCCAGGCCGGCCGCGGCGATCGCCAAACCGGCCGGAAGCCACGGGTGGCGATCCAGCTCCTGCAGGACCGTCTGCGCCCCCGGTGAGATGGCGATCCACGGCACGGTCACGAGCAGGTCGCCGCTGACCGCGTCGAGGAACGAAACCACAACCGGCGGCGCATCGGCGGCCGTGGCCATCGCCCGGACGTCCAGTTGCACTGCTCCCTTCTGCGTCCCCGTCAGGATGCCCTGCTGAAGCCCTACCGCCACGGGCGCGAGGATCTGCGTCGCGGCGTCGCTCTGCACGGCGCGTGCTGCCCAGTTGCCGGCGATCGCCGCGGCGCCGGCCGCGATCAGGCTGGGCTGCGCCGCCGCACGGTTGGACACCTCGTTCGCCACCGCGGTGCGCACGAGCTGCGTGCCGGCCGGCGATTGGACGGTGGCGACCACGGCTCGGGTGAAGCCGGGCGTGTCGAGCACGTTGCGCGACAGCATCGCGCCCGCGCCGGAACACAACGCCGCCGCGATGGCCAGCACGATGAGGAGGAGCGAGAGCAGAAAGCGCACAGGCGAACCCTAATGCGCGGCGCAGATGCGACCATGTGTCGGTGATCACCGACGACGTGCAGGCGGCTGCGGCTGCGATCAGAGACGGCGGTCTCGTCGGCATACCGACGGAGACCGTGTATGGGCTGGCGGCGGACGCCACCAATGGCGCGGCCGTCGAGCGTCTGTACGCGGTCAAGGGACGTCCCGCGGATCATCCGTCGATCGTGCACGTCGCCACCGTGGACGACGCGCGCACCTGGTGCTCCGTGTGGCCCGAGTACGCGGACCTGCTGGCTCGCCGCTTCTGGCCTGGCCCGTTGACGCTGATCCTGCCCGCGTCCGAGCGTGCGCACCCAGCGGCGCTCGGTGGCACCGGAACCGTCGCCCTGCGGCTGCCGGACAACGCGCTCACGCTGCAACTGATCGAGACGTCCGCCACCGGACTGGCCGCGCCCAGTGCGAACCGCTTCGGTCGTGTCAGCCCCACGACGGCGCTCCACGTCGCCGAGGACCTCGGCCGCGACGTGGACCTCATCCTGGATGGCGGCCGTTGCGACATCGGCGTCGAGTCCACGATCGTGGATCTGACCGGCGCGTCCCCTCGCATTCTCCGCCCAGGGGCGATCACCGCCGACATGATCGAGGAGGCCCTGGATACACCTCTCTCGCCGTACCTGGCGGATGCCCCTCGCGCCCCCGGGACGCACGTGGTGCACTACGCGCCTCGTCTGCCGGTGATCCTGATCGCCGATCCGGCCGACGTCGAGGATCCGCAGAGCACCACGCTGGTTGCCCCCTCGGGGACCATCGCCCCCGGCTTCCACGCGGTGGTCGACGCTGGCCCGACTCCTGCCGCGTACGCCGAGCGGCTCTACGCGTTGCTGCGCGCCTCCGACATGTCAGGCGCCGCAAGGATCGCCGTGCTCCCCCCGGAGCAGACCGGTATCGGCGTCGCGGTTCTGGATCGCCTGCGGCGCGCCGCTGCGAGCGCCTAAACGCTCAACAGGGGCTTCCCGATGCGGATGAGAGGACTTGAACCTCCACGACCTTTCGGCCACACGGACCTGAACCGTGCGCGTCTACCAATTCCGCCACATCCGCGGGCGGCAGCAGCGTAGCGCCACTACCGATCGCGCTGCGTCACCCGAGCTCGCCGAGCGCAGCGACGAGTTGGTCGACCTCAGCCGGCGTCGTGTAGTGCAGGAAGCCAGCCCGGATCGCGCCACCGGTCTCCTCGAGTCCGAGCGCGATGCTCGCCGACAGGGCGTAGAAGTTCCCGTCCCATACGGCGATGCCCTGTCGTGCGAGACGCTGTGCCACCTCAGCCGGGTGGGCGCCGTCGACGGTGAAGCTGAAGGTGGCAACCCGCTCGTCGAAACGCGCGGGCTCGGTGATGCCGTAGACCGATAGGTGCTCCATCCCCTCCACGCCCTGCCAGAACCGCAACGCCAGCGCATCCTCGTGCTCGCGGATGCGTTCGTAGGCGCTCGCGAGCCGTTCCGAGCGCGTCGTCCCGTCGCCGAGCGAGGCGAGGTAATCGACTGCTGCCGTCATCCCGGCCATCGCCTCGTGCGACTGCGTGCCGGTCTCGAAGCGATGCCCCGCGGGTGTTTCGTCGGCCGGCCGCACGCGATCCGCCGGCCACGATGCAGCCAGATCGTGGCGGATGGACGCGACACCGAGGTGCGGTCCGAACCACTTGTACGGTGACGTCAGCAGGACGTCCAGTCCCATCGCGTGCCGATCAAGTCGACGATGCGGCGCGTAGTGGACGCCATCGGCCCACGCCAGCGCGCCGACGGAGTGTGCATGGCGGGCGATCTCCGCGTACGGCGTGACGGTGCCGAGATGGTTCGACGCGAGCGTGAAGGCCACCACCCTGGTGCGCGGCGACAGCAGACTCTCGAGGTGATGCAGATCCAGCGTGCCATCGTTGCGATGCAACCGAGCCTGCCGCACGATCAGCCCGTGATCGTCCGCAACCTGCAGCCACTGGGACACGTTCGAATCGTGGTCCAGCTCGGTCGTGATGATCTCGTCGCCCGCCTCGAACGTGCGCGCCGCTGCGTGCGCCAGCAGGTACTGCAACGTCGTTGCGTTGGGACCGAAGGCGATCTCGTCGGGCTGAGAGCCGGTGAAATCGGCTGCGGCGCGTCGTGCCTCCTCGATCGCGGCATCGGATTCGACGGACGTCGCAAAGGCGCCGCCGCAGTTGGCGTTGGCATGCAGGAGCGAATGCACCATCGCGTCCGCCACGACCTGCGGCACCTGCGAGCCGCCCGGGCCGTCGAAGTACAGGAGCGGCTGGCCGTCGACCGTGCGGGCGAGAGACGGGAAGTGGGCGCGGACCGCGTGGACGTCGAGGCTCATGCCCGTACCGTACCGCCGTTTCCGGTATCCGAGGGACTAGGATCTCGGGCATGTCCGAGACTCTGCCTTCTTCGCTTGCCCTCGACCTCGCGCGTGTCACGGAGGCCGGTGCCATCGCCGCGGCCCGCTGGCTCGGACGCGGGGACAAGAACCTCGCCGATAAGGCAGCCGTCGATGCCATGCGCGACGCACTCGAGCGCTGCCCGATCAGCGGCGTTGTGGTGATCGGCGAGGGAGAGAAGGACGAGGCGCCCATGCTCTACATCGGCGAGGAGGTCGGATCGGGAGGACCCGCCGTCGACATCGCCGTCGATCCGTTGGAGGGCACAACGCTGACGGCCAAGGGGCAGCCCAACGCCCTCGCCACGTTCGCGATCGCACCGCGCGGAACGATGTTCAATCCCGGCCCCGCGGTCTACATGGAGAAGCTGGCTGGTGGACCCGCAATCGCCGATCTCCTGTCCCTCGACACGCCCATTGAGGAGCTCCTTGAGGCCGTCGCCAAGCGCAAGGGCTGCCACGTGCGCGACATCGGCGTCGTCGTGCTCGATCGCGACCGCCACATGGAGCAGATCGGTCGCATGCGCGCAGCCGGTGCCCGCGTGCGTCTGATCCCCGATGGCGACGTCGCCGGCAGTCTGATGGCGGTCCGGCCCGGCACTGGCATCGATCTCCTGTGGGGCGTCGGCGGAACCCCAGAGGGCGTACTCAGCGCCTCAGCGATCCGCAGCGTCGGCGGGCGCATCATCGGTCGACTCTGGCCACGCACAGAGGACGAGGCAGCGGCGATCACCGCGGCGGGCCTGGACCTGCAGCGCATCCTCGACACCGACGACCTCGTCGGCAGCCAGGACACCTACTTTGCCGCGACCGGCGTCTCCGATGGCGACCTCGTCACGGGCGTTCGCTTCTTCGACGACCATGCAGAGACGGACACCCTGGTGCTGCGCGGCGCCTGCCGCACGCAGCGCGTGATCTCCTCGTCGATTCAGGCCGAGGCGCGCCTCAAGCACATCCCCGGTTCGGGCTACGAGAACGCAGCGCGCGTGATGGCGTAGGCCACTGCGCCGAGGATCGCGGGGAGCACGAGGGTCAGTGCGGCTTCGCGCACGCGGTTGGTCCGATTGAAGGCGTCGACCTCAACCATCCAGGTGGAGAACGTGGTGAAGCCGCCAAGGAGGCCGCCGCCGAGCACCAGCACGCCGATGTCGCCGCTTAGCGCCACCACGATCCCGATCGCTGCGGCACCGACGACATTGACGAGGCCGGTCACCATCGGCGCGCCACCCGGCACGCGCGTCTCACCGACCTGTGTTGCCCACACGCGCCCGACCGTCCCGAGGCCACCGAAGAACACTGCGACCAGGTACCACCAGGGACTCATCGCAGCGACCGCCCCACGCGTCGGCCGATAGCAGCGAGCGGCACGCCGAGGCCGATCGTCGCCAGCAGGTACAGCACTCCGTGCTGCCAATCCCCTGCACGCATGGCATCGACGGCCTCGAACTGGAGTGCGCTGAACGTCGTGAAGGCCCCGAGGAAGCCCGGTCCCCACAGCGCCCAACGACCGGCACGTCGCTGCCGGTCCTCTTGCAGTCGCTCGAAGAGCAGGCCCAGAAGGAAGGCGCCGACGAGGTTCGCTGCGAGCACGCCCCACGAGAATGCGCCCTGAGGCAATGCCTCGCTGAGGCCGATCCGCGCTGCGGTGCCCACCATGCCACCGACGAAGACGATCGGCAGCGAGTGGCGAAGCGGCGCCCCCGCCTCGCCCGCATCGCGGACCTCGCTGCTCACTGAGCCTTGAGCGGAGCGGTCACGATGGGCGCCTCGTCGGCGATGCCCGCTAACCGCTCGCGCAGACGCGCGAGCTCGGCCGCACGGTAGGCGTCGTCGTGCCCATCGGCTTCGAAGACCAGGAACGGCGACAGCACATCCATGGCGGCGTAGCCGAAGGTGCCGTGCTGCACGGGGTTGAGCAGGGCGTGGATGTCACCACTGCGGCCATCGGGCCCGTACATCTCCTGATCGCCACCGATCGCCACCGCGGCGAGCGCGCGCTTGCCCTTCAGAGGTCCGTCGTCGTAGGGGGTATGGCCGTAGCCGACGCCGTTCGCGAACACGCGGTCGAACCAGCCCTTCATCTGCGCTGGCGGAGCGAACCACCAGAAGGGAAACACCGTGACGAGGAGATCGGCAGCCTGCAGTCGACGGATCTGGTCGGCGACGGCTGGGCTGTACCCCGTCGTCGCGGTCGCTGCCTCCTGGGCGTACATCAACTGGACCAACTCGTCGGAGGGCACCACGGCGAGATCGTCGCGCGAGGCCTCCGCGTGAAAGCCCTCGCGCGCGAGGTCGTCGAGATCGACCGTCCAGCCGCCCGCGACCAGCGCGGCTGCCGCGGTCCGTGCCATGGCGGCGGAGAAGCTGTGCTCCTCGGGATGGGCGAGCACGATCAGCGCGTGCATGCCGCAGCCCGCCGATCGCAGTCACGTGTCAGGTCGTAGTCGCCATCGTCCATGCGCTCGAGACGCGCCATCCGACCGAGCGAGAGCGCGGCGCGGCCTGCCTCGTCTTGATGCAGGCATTCCAGGACGCAGGTGATCCGCTCGGCCAGGTCGTCGTCACCGCCCACGAGCACGATCGGCGGACTCGGCGAGGGACCGTACTCGGCGAGCACCGGCAGCGTGGCGAACGCGGGCGTCGCGGCGAGCTCGCCGGCCAGCAGCATCGAGTCGATGGGGGCGGCGTCGATCTCGTCGCGCAGCAGCGCCTCCATGGAGCGACGGTGCGCCCCGGTCGGGGTGATCGACACGAAGCGCTCCAGGGGCAAGCCGCTGCCGACGGGCAGGACCCACCCCGACATCGAATCGCGACTGTTGATGCCGAGACGGAGCTCAGACAGCTCGGAGAACTCCTGACCCGCGAGTCCGGGGCGTCCGAGCAGGAGGCTCAGATAGCCCGGCCGCGCCTCGGGTGCGGCGCTCGAGACCGGTGCCGCCAGCGCGCGCAGCGGGAAGCCCTGATCGCGCGTGCGAACGTACGGCAACCCGCAGAGGAACAGCAGCGCCGGCTCGCCCCCGGCGATTGCCTCGAGCTCATCGAGGTCGCCTGACACCAGCGGAGCGAACTCGAGACCAGCCCGGTCGCGCACCAGCTCGACGACAGCCGACTGGTACGGCAGCAGCGCATCGCCGAGGAAGGCGTACGCGCGCACGGTGCTAGCGGGCGCGGCGCGCGTTGCGGCGGCGGACGATCTTGCGGACGCGGTGCGCGAGCGGGGACTTGCGCTTCTTGGGCTTCGTGCTCTTGGCCATGACGTTCTCCGACTACTTGCTGACGTGGTGGATGCTACCGGGCTTCAGGCGATCAGGCCGCGGGCGACGAGCTCGGCGCGGACGACGGCACGCTCCTCATCGGTCGCGTTCACGAGCGGCAGGCGCAGATCACCGACGTTGAAGCCGAGTAATTCCATCGCGGTCTTCACCGGAATCGGGTTGACGGCACACGACAGCGCGGTGTACGCCGACTGGAGCTCGTCGTCGAGACGTGTCGCCTCGTCGGTGTCACCAGCATCGGCGGCGGCCTGTACGGCCGTCATCTCGGCGCCGACGATGTGCGAGGCAACGCAGATGCCGCCGGAACCGCCGAGGAGTGCGAACGGCAGCACAAGGTCGTCATTGCCCGCGTACAGCGCGAGCTTGCCGGCCTCGACGATCTGGCGGGCCTCCTCGAGATCCGTCACCGCCTGCTTGACGGCGATCACCGTATCGATGCCGGCGAGCCGGTCGATGTCGGCGGGCGACAGGTGCAGGACCACGCGCTGCGGGATGTTGTACAGCACGATTGGCAGGTCGCCAGCCGCGTCGGCGATCGCACGGGTGTGGGCTTCGATGCCCGCGATCGGCGGCTTGTTGTAATACGGCGTCACCGCGAGGAAGCCGGCGACGCCGGCAAACCGCGCGGCCTGCTTCGTCAGGTGCGCCGAGTGCGCCGTGTCGTTCGACCCTGTCCCGGAGATCACGGGAACACGCGCGCCGACGGCGCCGGCGACCGCCTCCGTGAGGGCGAGCTTCTCGTCGTCGGTCAGCGTCGACGCCTCGCCAGTGGTGCCGTGGACGACGAGCCCCTCCGAGCCGTTGGCGATCAGGTGCTCGGCGAGGCGCACTGCCTCGTCGAGGTCAATTGATCCGTCCGCCGCGAACGGCGTCACCATCGCTGTCAGAATCCGGCCGATCGGCGCCTGCATGTCCCGCTCCCTCTTGAGGTCGCGCAAGCATACCTGCATCCGCCCGGAGGATTCCGCAAGCCGATCTGCCACACTGCGCGCGTTCCACGGGAGAGGAGCGGAGCCACATGGCAACCGAGCACATTGGTCGCGAAGACCTCATCACATCTGCGGCGCTCGAGGAGAAGGCGAAGCTACGCCGGCATTTCGGCCGCTTCGACATCTTCTTCTTCCTGATCTGCACGATCGTCGGCGTCGACACGCTCGGCCAGGTCGCCGTGGAGGGCGCCCAGGGCTTCCTGTGGCTGATCTTCCTCGCGATCTTCTTCTTCATCCCCTACGGCTTGATCGTCGCTGAGCTCGGCTCAGCCTTCACCGAGGAGGGTGGCTCATACATCTGGACGCGTATGGCCTGGGGTCGTCTCGTGGCCGGCCTCAATTCGATCTTCTACTGGTTCTCGAATCCCGTGTGGATCGGTGCCACGCTCGCGTTGCTCGCCGTCGCTGCGATCCAGAATTACATCTGGCACTTCGACGACGGCAGCTGGGCGTTCTACGTCGTCGGCCTGGTGTACATCTGGTTCTCCGTCTGGTCGGCGATCCTGTCGTTCGGCGTTGGCAAATGGATCCCCACGCTCGGCGCGTTCTGCCGCATCATCGTGATCGGCCTGTTCTCGATCACCACGGTGATCTACGCGATCCAGAACGGCTTGAACTTCCCGGCCGCCGGCGACTTCTCACCCACGTGGGGTGCCTTCATCGCACTCGTGCCCCTGCTGTTCTTCAACTTCGTCGGCTTCGAGCTCCCGAGCGCCGCCGGTGACGAGATGAAGAATCCGCAGAAGGATGTGCCGTTCACCGTGCTCCGCGCGATGATCACGTCGATCCTGCTCTACGGCCTGCCGATTCTGGCGATCATCTGCGTGGTGCCCGCCGACCAGATCTCCGGCAAGGGTGTCTCGGCCTTTCTCGACGCCGTCGACACGGTGTTCACCGTCTACGGCGGAGCTGGCGACGTCCTGGTCAAGATCGCCGCGATCATGTTCATCCTCGCGGTGGTCTCCAGCGCGAGCACCTGGCTGATGGGCTCCGACCGCTCGCAGGCGATCGCCGCCATCGACGGCACCGGCCCGCGCTGGCTCGGTCGCTTCTCGTCCCGCTACGGCACGCCGGTTAACGTCAACCTGATTTCCGGCATTCTCTCGACGATCGTCTTCTTCGCGGCCGTCCGGATTGGTGAGGGCAGCGCTGCCGATGCGTTCAACGTGATGATCGGCATCGTGCTGCTCTTCACGACGATGAGCTACATCATCATCTTCCCGGCCTTCATCAAACTGCGGCGCAGCCACGGGCACGTCAACCGCCCGTACAAGGTGCCGGGCGGTATGGCCGGCGTCTGGATCTGCGGGCTGATCACCACCTTCTGGGCTGTCCTCGCCTCGATCTCCGGCATCTTCCCGGGCTTCCTGGCCGAGGGCCAGCTGCTCAGCGACTCCTGGCTGCCCGAGGGTGTGTCGCGCGGTCAGTACACGACGTACGCCTTCGTCGCGATCGGGATCACCATCGCCGTCGGCATCGTGTTCTACATCGTCGGCGGCAAGACACGCGCCGAGCTCGTTCGCGATCCCGAGGTCAACCTCGAGGGCTCGCCGTCGGGCGACTGAAGCACATCGTCCACCCCGCTTCGCGCTCCGGCGCGGAGCGGGGTCAGTCGAGTACGTGCTCGAGGCCGACGTGCAGGCCGGGCTCGAGCGTCGTGATACGACGCACGGCAAGGAGCACGCCCGGAACGAAGGCCTCGCGACTCGTCGTGACGTTCCGCAGCTCCAGCGTCTGCGCTGCGGCACCGAAGATGACGCTCTGATTGGCGACGACGCCCTCGATGCGCAGCGACGAGATCTCCGGCCGCGTCCCCGAGGCTGCCTCGACGAGGTCTGCGGTACGGAGTGCGGTACCGCTCGGCCGATCGACCTTGGCTGGGTTGTGCTCCTCGACGATCGCGCATTGATCGAGGATGCGCGCGGCCTCGGCGGCAAACCGCATCATCAGCACGGCGGTGATGGCGAAATTGGGCGCGTACAGCACGGGCACACCGGCGGTCTTGGCAGCCGCGTCAACGCGAGTGGCTCCATCCTCGCCCAGCCCCGTTGTCCCGAGCACCACGGGTATCCCGGCCGCAAGAGCGGCAAGCGTGTGCGCCTCCGCCACAGCTGGCGCGGTCACATCGACGAGGAGGTCGGCCTGCGCGGCTGCAACGGCCTCTGCAACCGACGCGAACCCCTCCCCACCCGCGAGTGATCGCGCAACGCGACCGGCGAGCGTGAGGTCGTCCGCGCCAGCGATCGCCGCGCAAATCGGGGCACCGAGCTTGCCGGTAGCACCGCTGACCAGTACGCGGGTCATGCCGCACCGCCGACGGGCTGACGGAACGCATCCATGGCGCGGTCGAACGCCGCGCGGTCGGAGCCGATACCGGAGACGCAGAGCACCTCGGGAGCGTAGAGCTCCCGCATGAGGCTCTGCACATCATCCGCCGTCACGGCGTCGATGCGCCGCGCAACCTCTGCGTCATCCATCAGTGGGATATCGGAGATGAGGCTCCGCCCCAGCCGGCTCATGCGCGCCACGGTGGAGTCCATGTTGAGGAGGAGACGGGCCTTCAGGTTGTCACGCGCCCGCTCGATCTCGCCGGGTCGGAAGCCACCGGCCGAGAGATCGAGGATCTCCGTCGCGGCAACCGACAGCGCCTCCTCCAGGTTCTCCGGACGCGTGCCAAGGGCGAGGCCGATCTGGCCGGACTCCTCGAAGTAGGAGACGTACGTGTAGACGCTGTAAACGAGGCCACGCTGCTCGCGGATCTCCTGCCAGAAGCGGGAAGCAGCGCCACCGCCGAGGATCTGGTCGAGCACCGCGAGCGCGAACCGGCGCTCATCCTTGCGGCCGATTCCCGCGCCGCCAATGGCGATATGCGTCTGCTCCGTGTCTCGCTCGGTGAAGGCGATCTCCCCCTTCGCAGCGACGGCGTCGCTGCGGTCGTGAACCACACCACGCCCCAGACCGGTGAACGATGCCTCGACCATGTCCAGCACGGCGGCGTGTTCGATGGGGCCGGCGACCGCAACGACAACCTGGTCACCTGTGTAGTGGCGGGCGTGATGCGCACGAATCATCGATTCATCGAGCCCCTCGACCGAGGCAGCGGTACCTGCGATCGGACGCCCAATCGCCTGATCGGGAAAGAGCGTCTCACCGAGGATGTCGTGCACCAGGTCATCGGGGGTGTCGTCGTAGAGCGCGAGTTCCTCGAGGACGACTTCGCGCTCGGGCTCGATGTCATTGAACTCCGGGCACGACACCATCGAGCCGACGATGTCGATCGCCTCAGACAGGTGCTCGGCTAGCACGCGAGCGTTGAGATCGGTCTCCTCGCGGGAGGTTGACGCAGCGAGATCGGACCCGAAGCGATCGAACGCCTCGGCGATCGTCAGCGCGTCATGACGTGCTGTACCGCGGAAGAGCAGGTGCTCCAGCAGGTGCGAGACGCCGGCATCGTGCGTGTCCTCGTCGCGCGAGCCGACGCGGATCCACGAGCCAAGCGCAACGCCGTGCACGTCGGGACGGAACTCGCTCGCGACCCGAAGGCCGCTCGCGAGTTCCGTTACCTCGACGCCGGGGCGCATTGCTCCCCGTTACTCCCTAGCGGCGATCGCGGCGGCCGCCGCGATCACCACGGTCACCCCGGTCGCGGCCGCTATCGCCACCACCGTCGGGGTACTGCTCCTTGTAGCGCTCGCCGATGGTCTCCGGGGAGACTTCGGCGCCGTCCTCGATCTTGGCGACCAACTTCAGGCCGATGCGCCCGCGGTCGGTGTCGACCTCGGTCACCTCGACGTTGACGAGGTCGCCACGGTCCAGGACCTGATCGGCCGACGAGATGCGCGTGCCCGGCGCGATGCGGGACACGTGCAGCAGGCCGTCCGTGCCCTTGCGCAGCTCGACGAAGGCGCCGAAGTCGGCGGTCTTGACGACCTTGCGCTCGGTGAACTGGTCACCGACCTGGACGGGACGCATCATCTGATCGATCTGGTTCTTGGCGTCGACCGCCTCCTGACCGACGCCGTAGATGCGGACGCTGCCGTCCTCCTCCACGTCGATCTGGACGCTGAACTCCTCCTGGAGACCACGGATGGTCTCGCCGCCCTTGCCGATCAGCAGACCGATCTGCTCGGGGAGGATCGTCGTCTGGAGCACCTGCGGAGCGTGCTCGCTGAGCGACTCGCGCGGAGCCGCGATCGCGGTGGCCATGATGCCGAGGATGCTCAGGCGAGCGTCCTTGGCGCGGGACAGCGCGTCCTTGAGCAGCTCGCGGGTGACACCCGTGATCTTGATGTCCATCTGGAGAGCGGTGATGCCCTCCGCGGTGCCGGCGACCTTGAAGTCCATGTCACCGAGGTGATCCTCGGCGCCCTGGATGTCGGTCAGGATGACGAGGCTCTCGCCCTCCTTGATGAGGCCCATCGCGATACCGGCGACGGGAGCCTTGATCGGCACACCAGCGTCCATCAGCGCGAGGCTGGAGCCGCAGACCGACGCCATCGACGACGAGCCGTTGGACTCCAGGATCTCCGAGACCGCGCGCATCGTGTACGCGAAGTCCTCGACCGGCGGGACGACCGGCACCAGGGCGCGCTCGGCGAGCGCACCGTGGCCGATGTCGCGGCGCTTCGGACCGCGCATGAAGCCGGTCTCGCCCACGCTGAACGGCGGGAAGTTGTAGTGATGGATGTAGCGCTTGGTGTTCTCGAGCGACAGATCGTCGATCCGCTGCTCTTCCTTCATCGTGCCCAGCGTGACAAGCGTGAGCGCCTGCGTCTGGCCACGGGTGAAGATCGCCGAGCCGTGCGTGCGCGGCATGGCGCCAGCGACGACGGCGATCGGGCGGATCTCGTTCTCGCCACGACCGTCAGGACGCCGCTTGTCGACGGCGATCTTAGTGCGGACGATCTGCTTGTAGACGCTGTCGATGGCGGCCTTGACGGCTCCAGCGGTGGCGGCGTCGAGACCGTTGTCGGCACCCGAGGGGAACGGCAGCTTGATCTCGCTGACGATGCGCTCGATCAGCGCCGAGCGCTTGGCGGCCTTGAGCTCCTTGGAGTCCTGCTCAGCGTCCGACAGCGCCTTGATGGCGTCGCCGAACTGCTCCTGCACCGGCGCCTTGACGGCGGCGGCACGACGGCGGTCGGCGATGAAACCGAGCGCGAACTTGACCTGCGTGCGACGAACCATGATCTCGTCGGTCGCGTCGGCCGAGACGGGCGGGCACTCAGCGGCGAACGCTGCGGCCTGGGCCTTCTCGACGCCGCTGATGCCGTGGGCGGCGATCTCGGCGTCGAACGAGGCGCCGTACTTGGCGTCCAGCTCGGCGTCGACGGCCTCGGAGTACCACTTCGGCTTGCCGGCCTTCTGCTGCAGCTCGAGCTGCGCGACGCAGATGTCCTTGATCACCGTGTGGGCGAGCTCGAGGGCCTCGACCATCTTGTCCTCAGCCACGATGTTGGCGCCGGCCTCGACCATCGTGATGGCCTCGGGCGTGCCGCAGACGATCAGATCGAGATCGCTCTCGAGCATGTCGGGCATGGACGGGTTGACGCGCAGCTCGCCGTCGATCAGGCCGACGCGCACTGCGCCGACCGGGCCGGCGAACGGCAGCGGCGAGATCATCAGCGCCGCGGAGGCGCCGTTCATCGCGAGGATGTCGTGCGAGACGATCATGTCCACGCTCAGCACCGTGCCGATCACCTGGACTTCGTTGCGGAAGCCCTTCGGGAACAGCGGGCGGATCGGACGATCGATCATGCGCGCGTTCAGCGTGGCCTTCTCGGTGGCCTTGCCCTCGCGCTTGAAAAAGCCGCCCGGAATCTTGCCGGCGGCGTACATCTTCTCCTCGACGTCGACGGTCAGCGGGAAGAAGTCCGCACCGGGGCGGGCCTCCTGCGCTCCGACGACAGTCGACAGCACGACGGTATCGGCGCTGGTGACCAGCACCGCCCCGTCCGCCTGCTTCGCCAGCTGACCGGTCGCGAAGCGGAGACTGATGTCTCCCGCTGCGACCTCAACGGCGATTTCAGTGCCAAAGACGTCACTCATGAATAGGTACTTCCCTTCTTCTGCTGCCAGCGGCTACGCGTCCCGCGTGCCGCCATCAATCCTCGGGCGCCCTTAGCGGCGCAGGCCGAGTTCCTTCACGATCGCGCGGTAGCGCTCAATGTCCTCGCGCTGGAGGTACTGGAGAAGCCGCCGACGGCGACCCACCATCTTGAGGAGGCCGCGACGCGAGTGATGGTCGTGCTTGTGGAACCGCAGGTGCTCGGTGAGCTCGTTGATGCGGGTGGTCAGTAGTGCCACCTGCACCTCGGTCGATCCCGTGTCAGCAGCGGTCTTGCCGTGCTTCCCGATGATCTCGGTCTTCTGCTCGTTTGTCAGGCCCATGGGGCCACCTCCTGGTTCAGTCGCCGCACCCGCAGCCCCGGACCGAAAGTGGCCGGCAGCCGCATGGGCGGTCATGGCGCAAGGTACAGCGGTTT
>CAINDT010000095.1 GCA_903847495.1 uncultured Actinomycetes bacterium | reverse complement strand
GCTCGGTGATCTCGATGCCGGCCTCCTCGCGGATCTCTCGGCGGACGGCGTCCTCGGCGCTCTCGCCCGGATCGACGAAGCCGGCCAGTGTCGAGTACATCCCCGTGGGGAAGCGCGCGGAGCGTCCGAGCAGCACCTCATCGTCACCGCGGGTGATCAGCACGATCACGGCGGGCGAGTGGCGCGGATACGCCCGGAAGTCGCACGCGGTGCACGCGCGCGAGCGCTCGTCGTCGCGCAGCACCGTCGGGGCCCCGCAGACGCCGCAGAAGCGGTGCGTGCGGTCCCACTCGGCCAGCTGGTACGCGCGCCCGGCCAGCGCCCAGGCCTCGTCTGCGACACGGCCGTGCAGGGCGCGCAGCACGGTGGCCTCGAGTCCAGCAGGCAGTGGCGTGTCGCGGTCGATGCGGGCGGTCTCCACGGCAATCCCGTCGAAGCGGCCCACGTGCACCGTCGCTTCCGGGATCAGCGCCGCCACATCGCGACGACGGGGCAACTCGGCGCCTTCCGCGGTCAGGATCAGCCCGTCGCCGGCATAGAGCAGGACGAGATCGTCGTCGTGCGGCGCGTCGGGGCGACTGATCGCGGTTTCGAAGGCCATGGCGCAAGCATCGCAGGTCGCTACGGCTCCGGTAACCCGTTATCAACCCGGGGGAGGAGAACAGCAGGAGAGTGAGAAAGGGGGGAGCATGACTCCCACCGCCACAGCCCCTGCGATGCCGTACGAGACGGCACCGATGCGCCTGAGCGTCGCGCCAGGTGCCCAGCCGGGACCCCGCATCATCTCGATGGCCAACCAGAAGGGCGGCGTCGCCAAGACGACGTCGACCGTCAACCTCGCCGCTGCCCTCAAGGAGCGCGGCAACCGGGTGCTGGTCGTCGATCTCGACCCCCAGTCGAACCTGACGATGAGCTTCGGCATCGATCCTGAGCACCTCGAGCAGTCGATGTTCGACGTGCTGGTGCATCGCTTGCCGATCCAGACGATCATCCACAAGCGCGAGGTCGATGTGGCTGCCGCGTCGATCGACCTGGCCGGCGCCGAGCTGGCGCTGTCCGCGATGATCGGCCGCGAGCGCTCGCTGGAGAAGGCGATTTCGGCCGTCAAGAGCGATTACGACTTCATCCTGATCGACACGCCGCCGTCGCTCGGCCTGCTGACGATCAACGCGTTCACGACCTCGACGGGCGTGATCGTGCCGGTGCAGCTCGAGTACCTGTCGCTGCGCGGCCTCGTGCAGCTGGAGTCGACGCTGCAGATGATCCGCGAGCACCTCAATCCGGTTGTCCACATCGAGGGCATCCTGCCGACGATGGTCGAGGGACGCACGATCCACGGCCGCGAGGCGCTGGATCTGCTGCAGGCCAACTTCCAGGATCTCGTCTTCGAGACCCGCATCAAGAAGTCCGTGAAGCTCGCGGAGGCTCCTGTCCAGGGAGGCAGCGTGCTTTCCTATCAGCCAGACGGCGCAGGCGCCAATGCCTATCGCGCCTTGGCCGAGGAGGTGCTCAGCCGTGTCGAATAAGCGAGCCAGCATGCATGACGGTCCGCTCGCGGACCTGTTCCGTGCGACCGACGCCGCCAAGCCGGTGACGCCGCCGCAGGAGCCTGTCGAGAACACGCAGATGATGGAGCCGCCGGCTCCCCCGACGCCGGCTGCGCCGCCTGTTCAGGCCGCGCCCGATCCGGCGCCTGCCGCCTCGCACATCCAGCCTGTGCCCGATCCGGTCGAAGCGCCGGTCGAGCAGCGTCCTGCTGCGGCCTTCGCGCGCGGCGACATCAAGGGCTCGCCGGTGGCGCGCGACGTCTCGTCGCACGCGTACCTCGCGGTGATCCGCGTCGTCGGCGTCGGTGGTGCCGGCGTCAATGCCGTCGATCGCATGATCGAGGCTGGCATCCGCGACGTCGAGTTCATCGCGATCAACACGGACGCCCAGCAGCTGCATGCCTCGGGTGCGCCCAAGCGCATCCACATCGGCGACGAGCTCACGAAGGGTCTTGGTGCCGGTGCCCGCCCAGAGATCGGTCGCGAGGCGGCCGAGGAGTCCGACGACGCCATTCGCGACGCTCTGCGTGGCTCCGACCTCGTCTTCATCGCCTGCGGTGAGGGCGGCGGCACGGGAACCGGCGCTGCGCCGGTGGTCGCGCGGATTGCCCGCGAGCTCGGTGCGCTGACGATCGGCATCGTCACGACGCCGTTCCGCTTCGAGGGCGCGCAGCGCCGCGCCCAGGCCGACGCCGGCATGGAGATGCTCCAGGCCAACGTCGACACGCTCATCTCGATCCCGAACGACCGCCTGCTGCAGGTCCTCGACCGCAGCGTCACGATGGTCGACGCGTTCCACGTCGCCGACGATGTGCTCCGCCAGGGCGTCCAGGGTGTCTGCGACCTGATTACGACCCCGGGTCTGATCAACCTCGACTTCGCCGACGTGCGCACGATCATGCGCGATGCGGGTACCGCCCTGATGGGCATCGGCATGGCGAGCGGCAGCAACCGCGCCAAGGAGGCTGCGACGCGCGCCGTCGAGTCGCCGCTGGTCGGGCATCAGATCAAGGGCGCCACGGGCATCCTGCTGAGCGTCTCCGGCGGTCCTGATCTGTCGCTGCACGATGCGATGGAGATCGCGGAGATCGTCCGCAACGCGGCCGACGAGTCCTGCAACGTCATCTTCGGTGCCACCGTCGACGAGAACCTCGGCGATCAGGTGTGGGTCACCGTCATCGCGACCGGCTTCGACCGTCCTGCGGGCTCGCGTCCGATGGAGGCTTCGATGACGGGCGGCGCGGCGATGATCCCCGAGTTCAGCGTGTCGACGGCGTCCGATGCTGGCGACGTCGACGTGGACGTTCCCGACTTCCTCAAGTAGCGCCGGTTAGTCGAGGCCGAGCTCGGCGGCGAGCTCTTCGGGCGTCCGCACGCGACCGTTCTTGCGTGCGCGCTCCTGCGTCTCGCGCGTCAGCACGAGTCCGCGGCGGATCTCGTCCAGCAGACCGGTGACGGCGCCAAGGCGACGCTCCTCGTCACGATCCTCGAGCAGGTCCTGCTTGGCGTCGTGACCGAGATCGATGCGGGCGATCAGCTGATACGACAGGCCCGGACCGGGCTCGGGCAGGTCGGGCGTCTGCTCCGGCAATTCGTCGGCGAGGCCGGCGAAGGCGGCGAGCGCCGCGGCCTGCACTGCCTCCGGCGCCTCGGCCGGCTCGTCCTCGACCGGCGTGACGATCGCCGAGCGGTAGGAGTGCTCGTCATGCACGCGCTCGAGGCGCACGACCTCGCGCCCCATCGTGATGATGTTGGCGCGGCCGTCGGGGAAGCGCTCGAGGACGTCGGTGATCTCGGCGGTGCAGCCGATCTCGCGCATGCCCTCCTCGTCCTGCAAGACGAGCACGAACGGCTCGTCGTTGTCGACGCAGCGGTCGAGCAGTTCCTGGTAGCGCGGCTCGAAGATGTGGAGCGGCAACGGCTCACCGGGCACGAGCACGAGTTCGAGCGGGAAGAGGGGCAAATCGCGCGGCATGCGGTAAGCGTATCGGGGCTCTGCCGTACGGCGCTGCCATGCCGCATCGCTACCGTATCCCCATGGCTGCGCTGACCCGCGATCCGATCGAGCTCGCCGCCCTTGTGCGCGAGGGCGATCGTCGTGCGATCGCGCGTGCCATCTCGCTCGTGGAGGACGAGAGCGCGGGCGCCGCAGACCTGATGGCTGCGCTCTGGCCGCACGTTGGCGGCGCGGCGGTGATCGGCATCACGGGGCCGCCCGGCGTCGGCAAGTCGACGCTCGTGGGCGCGCTGGTCGGCGAGGTGCGGCGGGCGGGCCTGACGGTCGGTGTCGTCGCGGTCGATCCCTCGAGTCCGTTTACGCAGGGTGCCGTCCTGGGCGACCGCGTGCGCCTCGTGGAGCACGACACCGACGACGGCGTGTTCTTCCGCTCGATGGGCAGCCGTGGGCGTCTTGGCGGGGTGGCCGAGGCCACGGCGCTGGCGTCGGCGGTGCTCAGTGCCGCTGGGTTCGATGTGGTGCTGATCGAGACCGTCGGCGCGGGGCAATCCGATATCCGCATCGCCGACATGGCCGATGTCGTGGTGCTGGCGCTGCAGCCCGGCAGCGGTGACTCGGTGCAGGCGATCAAGGCCGGGGTGATGGAGATCCCCGACGTCGTCGCGATGACGAAGTGCGATCTGCCGGGCATCGATGCCTTCCGCTCGGAGCTCCGGCTCGCGCTCGGCATCGATCCGGAGACGGCGCCACGTCTCGTCGAGTTGTCGGTGCCGAATCGGCAGGGCGTTGACGAGCTGTGGCGCGTCGTCTGTGAGGTGCGCGACGGCTTGGGGGAGGCGGGTATCGCCCGGCGGCGGCGCGAGGGTGCGGCCACGGAGGCGGCTGCGATCGTGGCGGCGCGCGCGGGAGCGCGGGTACGCGCGGCGATTGCCGCCGATGCCGACGTGCAGGAGGCTCTGCGGCGACTTGAGGCGGGTGAGCTCGACCCGCTGGCGCTCGTGGCCTATCTCGAACGGCATACTGCGCACGAATGATCGACCTCGACCGCATTCGCGAGGCCGCCGAGCGCATCGGCGACGTCGCGCTCGATACGCCGCTTGTGCACTCGCGCTTCCTGTCGGATCTGACGGGCGCTGACGTGTGGCTGAAGGCCGAGAACCTGCAGCGGACGGGCTCATTCAAGGTGCGTGGCGCGACGAATCGGGTGCAGCTGCTCACGCCGGAAGAGCGCTCTCGTGGTGTGATCGCGGCCAGCGCTGGCAACCATGCGCAGGGCGTGGCGCTCGCCGCGCAGGCGCTCGGCGTGCCCTGCACGATCTGCATGGCGGTCGATGCGTCGTTGACGAAGGTCGAGTCGACGCGCGGCTACGGCGCGCGCATCGAGCTCGAGGGCATCGCGTTCGACGAGGCGATGGCCAACGCGCGCTCGATCGCCGAGCGCGAGGGCTCTGTCTTCATCTCGCCGTTCGACGACGAGGACATCATCTCCGGCCAGGGCACGGCGGGCCTCGAGATCATGGCGGCGCTGCCCGACCCGGACATCGTGGTCGTGCCGTGCGGCGGTGGCGGCCTGATCTCCGGCATCTCGATCGCCGTGCATGCGCTGCGGCCGGAGACGACGATCATCGGCGTCCAGGCCGAGGCCTGCTCGCCGTTTGTCGATTCGCTCGCGGCGGGCACGATCGGTGCCGCCGCTTCAGCGGGCACGATCGCTGATGGCATCGCGGTGAAGCGTCCTGGCAGCATCACCTTCCCGATCGTGCAGGAGCACGTCGATCGCATGGTTACGGTCGATGACGAGGAGATCGCGGCGGCGATGACGCTGCTGACGGAGCGCCAGAAGCTGGTCGTCGAGGGTGCGGGCGCCGCGGGCGTCGCTGCGCTGATGACGGGCGCGCTCGGCGACGTCGCCGGCAAGCGTGTCGTGGTCGTGCTGTCGGGCGGCAACATCGATCTGCTGCTCCTGCAGGGCATCATGCGCCACGGTCTGACGACCGCCGGCCGCTACATGCGCTTCACGACGCGCATGCCGGATCGCCCCGGCTCGCTGCGCCAGTTCCTCGACGTGCTGACGACGGAGCGCGTCAACATCGTCGACATGTTCCACCATCGCGACGGCACTGATCTCGGCGTCAAGGACACCGCGGTCGACATCACCGTCGAGACGAAGGACCATGCGCACGGCGAGCACGTGCTGGTCAAGATCCGCGAGGCGGGCTATCCCGCCGAGCGCATGCAGCTGTCCTAGGCGCCGCGCGCCAAAAACGTGCACGTTTTCGACCAATTTGGATCCGGATCCAAATTGGCACGTTGAGCGCCAATCTGGATCCGGATCCAGATTGGTCGCTTACGCGATCGCGGCGAACTGCGGCGAGCCCATGCCGCCGCCGAGCACCGGGTGCACGTCGGTGAAGCCGCGCGTGGCGAGGATCGACGCGCCGATGCCGGAGCGGGCGCTGGACTGGCAGATGACCACCGTACGCTGCGTGGGGTCCAGCCCGTCGAGCGCCGCCACGTGCAGGTCGTGTAGCGGAATCTGGATCGCGCCTTCGACGGGGGCCGGCAGCTCGTCGTCGTTGCGGACGTCGAGGATCTGCACGTCGTCGCGCTCGGCGAGGAACTCATCGACCGTCAGCGGCGGCAGCTTGACCGTCAGGTCCAGATCGCCGGCGGCGACCCAGCCGCGCTGCGTGAAGTGCCCGATCGCCTGCAGGGCACGCGCGGCGTGCTCGGCCTGGGCCTCATCCTCGGCGATGATCGTCGTCGGCACGTCGGGATCGAGCAGGAAGCCCGAGCGGGTGCCGAAGCCGGTCTGGTTGACGGGCACGTGGAACGCGCCGGGCACCGTGCCGTGGACGACGTCAGCGGTGGCCCGCACGTCGAGCAGCGGCCCGTCGGTCGGCAGCGCCTCGAGGTGCTGCGGCAGGGCCGGGCGCGCGACCAGCGGACCCTTGTTGGCGTCGACGATGCGGCCGAGGTTCGGCGGCTTCGGTGCGAGGCCGGCGTTGGCGGCGGCGACGAAGGCGTCCTCGCCCATCGGCTGGAGCATGTCGTTGAAGCGACGCTCGAACCCGAGGGTGGTGGACGGCTTGGCGCTCATGCCCTTGCCGCACAGCGAGCCGGCGACATGGCCGGGGAAGATCTCGACGCCGTCGTTCAGCTCCAGCAGGCGGTCCTGGATCGTGTGGTACAGGACGGCAGCGCCCTCCTGGCCGTCGATCGCCAGATCGGGGCGCGCGACGTCGCCGACGAACAGGCTGTCGCCCGTCAGCACGAGCCACGGCTCGTCGGAGCGCGTGTGGTCGATCACCTGGATGGCGATGTGCTCGGGGCGGTGGCCCGGCGTGTGCATGGCCTTGAGCTCGATGTTGCCGACGTTGATGCTGTCGCCGTCGTTGAGTCCGATGTGCTCGTGCTCGGCGCCGGCGAGGGCGGAGACGTAGACGGGGATGCCGAGCTCGAGCGCCAGGGCGCCGTGGCCGGAGATGTGGTCGGCGTGCGTGTGCGTCTCGATGATGCCGACGAGCTTGGCCTTGTGGTACTCCAGCGCGCGCATCAGGGGACGCGTATCGAGCGCGGGGTCGATGACGATCGCCTCGTTGACCTTCTGGCACCCGACGAGGTACGAGGCACAGCCGAGGTCGGTGTAGATGAGCTGCTCGAAGATCATGAGGAACGCCTTTCCGTTGCGCGCATCATACCCTATTCACAACCAAACGGTAGTGGATGGGCTCCCGGGTGGGAGCCCATCCACACCGCTTACTTCTCTCCCTGTGCGCGCGAGAACGACGGCTCGCCGTCGAACATGCGCAGCTTCTCGACGTGCACCCAGTTGAAGCGGCCGCCGAAGTTGCCGAGCAGGCTGAGGATGTCCTCGCTGGTGATCACGCTGCCGCGCGTGATGAAGCGCGCGCGCATGACGTCGGTCGGGTCCAGCTCGGCGCTGGTCTTCGGCCACACCTGCGTGCCGCGGCACTCGACCATCTTCAGCTCGAGCTTGGTGCCCTCGGCGATCGCCTGGGCGGCGAGGCCCACCACCTCCGGCTCCTCCTCCGTCTGGAAGAAGACGTCGACGCCGATCAGCTCGACGGACTCAGGGATGATGAACGCGGCCTCCTTGCGGGGCACGGGCATCTTCACCTGCTTGACCTCGCGGGCCTGCCACTCGTCGACCTTGTTGCCGAGGTTGCCGATGATCGCCTCGGTGTAGGCGGTCGTGCCGACGGAGCCCTCGTCACCCATCACGTCGCGCGTGCGGATGCCCTGGGCGAGCGTGGCCATGACGGCGTTCTCGACCGTCGAGGCGGCCTCGAGCTCGCCGATGTGGCGGAGCATGAGGACGGCGCTGAGGATCATCGCGGTCGGGTTGATCGTGTCCTGCCCGGCGTACTTCGGGGCCGAGCCGTGCACGGCCTCGAAGATGGCGACGTCGGTGCCGAGGTTCGCGGAGGGGGCGAAGCCGAGGCCGCCGACCAGCGCGGACGTGAGGTCCGACAGGATGTCGCCGTTCATGTTCGTGGTGATGATCATCTCGAACTGCTCCGGCCGCTTGACCAGCTGGTGGGCGCAGTTGTCGACGATGACGTGCCAGGAGTCGATCTCGGGGTGCTCGGGGGCGATCTCCTCGAAGGTGCGCTTGAGCATGCCTTCGGTCATCTTCATGATGTTCGCCTTGGTGGCGCAGGCGACGTTCGTGCGGTTCTCGGCCTCGGCCAGGGCGTAGGCGAGCTTGACGATCTTCTCGCAGCCCTTGCGCGAGATCAGCTTCAGCGTCTGGGCGACGTCGGGCGTCTCCATGTGCTCGATGCCGGCGTAGAGGTCCTCGACGTTCTCGCGCACGACGACGAGGTCGATGCCGCGGCCCGAGTAGGGCGTGGGGACACCGGGCATCTCGCGGACGGGTCGGATGTTCGCGTAGGTCTCGAACAGCTTGCGCAGCGTGACGTTGGCGCTCTTCTCGCCGAACCCGACCGGGGTTGCGAGCGGTCCCTTGAGGACGACGCGCGTCTTCTCGATCGACTCGATCGTCTCCTTGGGCACACCGGTGGCGTCGCCCTTCTTGAAGACCTCGGCGCCGGCCTCGTGCTCGTGCCAGTCGATCTTGACGCCGGTTGCGTCGATGATCTTCCGCGCCGACTCTGCCACCTCGGGCCCAACGCCGTCACCGGCGATGAGCGTGACTGCTCTGCTGCTGCTCACCCTGTATTCCCCTTCGAACGAGTTCGAGCCTGCAGCATACGAAACCTCGCGGGAAAACGTACGGAGACCAGAGGTAGCAAGCCGTTAGGATCCGAGCGTGGCGCATCACCACGGGCATTCCCACCACGGACACGACCATGCGCATGGCATGACGACGGGGCGAGCCCTGTGGATTTCGCTGCTGCTGACGCTGCTGCTGGGCGTGATCCAGATCGGCGGCGCGGTCGCGTTCGACTCGCTGGCGCTGATCTCGGATGCGGTGCACAACCTGTCGGATGCGGTGGCGGTGCTGCTCGCGGTGGGCGCGGCGTGGCTCGCGGGCCTGCCGCCCCGCGGCTCCTGGACGTTCGGGTATCGCCGGGCCGAGGTGCTCGCAGCGGTCGTCAACGCGGTGCTCTTGGTCGTGCTGTCCGCCGGGCTCGCGTACGAGGGCATCACGCGTCTCCTGCATCCGCAGCCTGTCGAGGGCGGTGGGGTGGCGGTGATCAGCCTGATCGCGATCGTCCTCAATCTGGTCCCGGTGCTGCTGCTCCTGCGGGCCGGTGCGCGGCGCAATCTCAACGCCAACGCGACGATGCTGCACTTCGCCAGCGACGTCCTGTCCTCGTTCGCCGCGTTCGTGGCGGGCATCGTGATCGTCCTGACGGGTTGGGAGCAGGCCGACCCGATTGCGAGTCTGATCGTCGTCGTGCTGATCGTCGTGGCCTCGCTGCGGGTGCTCCGCGACGCGGTGCGGCTGTTGCTCGAGGAGGCGCCGCCTGGTGTCGATCCGGCGGTGCTGGGCCGCACGATCGCGGCGGTGCCCGGCGTCTGCGATGTCCACGATCTGCACGTGTGGCAGATCAGCGATGGCTTTCCGGCACTGTCGGCGCACGTGGTGATCGATCCCGGCGTCGATCCGCACCAGACGCTGCATGCGGTGCAGCGGGCGATCGCGACGTGCTGCGAGATCGAGCACACCACCATCCAGATCGACGTGGACCACTCGCGTGGCCTGCGTATCCAATCGCGTCTGTCCCAGCCCCAGGAGGCACCATGAGCAGTCCCCTGATCGACGTCGCGGAGCTCCGCGACCTTCACGCCTTCCAGACGGTGCAGCTCGTCGATTGCCGCTTCCGCCTCGGCGAGCATGGTGCCGGACTCGAGCTGTATCGCGAGGGACACATCCCCGGTGCGCTGTATCTCGATCTCGATGACGACCTCAGCGGCCCGACGCGCGAGGATCGTCATGGCGGTCGCCATCCGCTGCCGACGCGCGAGGCGTTCGCGGCCTCGCTCGTCGAGGCCGGGCTGCGCGCGGGGACGCCGATCGCGCTGTACGACGACGGCACGGGTGGCGCGGCGCGCGCCTGGTGGCTGCTGCGCCATCACGGTGTCGAGAGCCGCGTGCTGCGCGGCGGGCTGGGCGCGTGGGACGAGCCGCTGATCGGCGGCGACCCGCCGCGGGGCGGCGGCGACCTCGACCTCGGCGCGGAGCGCGCCGACGATCTCGTGTTCGCCGAGGACGTGCAGACGGCCATCGCAGCGGGCGTGCTGGTGATGGATGCGCGCGCCCCGGAGCGCTATCGCGGCGAGGTGGAGCCGATGGATCCCGTCGCGGGCCACATCGGGGGCGCGATCAACTGCCCGTTCAACGCGCCGGAGCTCCCGCTCGACGAGATCACAGCGGCGGGCGACGCCCCGATCGCCTACTGCGGCTCGGGCGTGACGGCCGCCGCACTGATCCTCCGCCTCGCCGACGAGGGGCGCACCGATGTGCGCCTCTATGCAGGCTCGTGGAGCGACTGGTGCGCCCGCGGCCTTGCTGGCTAAGACGACGCGAAGGCCTTGAGGTGGCTCAGTCTGAAAAGACTGATTCACCTCAAGGTCATCGCATCGCCGGATTCCACGATCCCGTCGTCAGCCGCTACGTCGATGCGGACGTGAAATCCACTCCCGCCTACGCCAGCAGCGTGCGCAGTCCCTCGCGGCACTGCGTCGCGCCGCCCTGGGCGGGGTGCCGGACGCGGCCCGTGGCCAGATCGCCGAGGGCGCCCTCGGCGACGCGGCCGACGGCGATCACCTGCGCAGGCTGCAGGAGCGCCACGACACGTTCGAGGAACGGGCGGCCCAAAGCCACCTCGCCCGTCTTCGGGGCACGGTTGCCCAGCGGCTTGCCCGCGGGGTGGGGGTGGAACGGCACGGTGTTCCAGAGAACGACCTCGTGCTCGGCGTCGAGTTCGTCGAGGACGCCGTGGATGATCGTCGCGGAGCTC
>CAINDT010000094.1 GCA_903847495.1 uncultured Actinomycetes bacterium | reverse complement strand
GCGTCGACGCGCTCGCCGGCCTTGAGCTTGGCGACCGCGACGCGATGATCCGCGACCTGATCGACGGCAAGCTCGCGCTTCACGCCGCCGATGGCGGGCAGGGGGGCGACAGAGCGGTAGCGGCCGGCGATGGGTTCGGACATGTCAGTCGGCGAGGTGGACCCGGAACGGACCGAACCTCTCTCGCTGTATACCATGCCGAGCGAAGCGCACCGCGCGATCTTCACCGGACCATGACCACCGAGCTCCCCGCCGACCTCCCGCACCACCGCACCCCCGTCGAGGAGGCACGGGCGCTGATCGTGCGCGCCGTGACGCCGCTGCCGATCGAGCAGGTCGCGCTGCGCGAGCTCGCGGGACGCGTGGTCGGCGCGCCGGTGATCGCTCCGCACGACCTCCCGCGCCACGCGAATTCGGCGATGGACGGCTTCGCGATCGACTCCTCCACCCCCTCGCCGTGGCCGCTCTCGGCGCACATCCTGGCCGGCGATGACCCCGCCCCACTGACGCCGGGCACCGCTGCCGCGATCGCCACCGGCGGCGTCGTGCCGGACGGTGCCGATGCGGTGATCCCGCTGGAGCGCGTCCTCGAAGAGCGCGACGTGATCACCGCCCTGGCACCGGTCGAGGCCGGTGCGCACATCCGGCCGGCCGGCGCCGACGCGCGCGCGGGCGATGTCGTGCTGGAACGCGGACTCCGCCTCTCCCCGCTGGCCGCCTCCGCCGTCTCCGGCCTCGGGCTCACCCACATCCCCTGCGCACGCCGTCCGCGCGTCGTCGTGCTGACCACCGGCGACGAGCTCGTCGCCCCCGGCGAGCCGCTGCGCCGCGGCCAGATCCACGAGTCCAACTCCGTCCTGGTCGCGTCGACCCTGGCGGCGGCCGGCTGCGAGATCGTGCGCACCGGCGGCGTAGCCGACACGGGCGAGGCCACGCGACGCGCCTTCGCCGATGCCATCGCCGACGCCGACCTCGTCGTCTCGACCGGTGGCGTGTCCGTGGGTCCGCGCGATCACGTCAAGCCGGCGCTGCGCGCGCTCGGCGTCGAGGAGCTCTTCTGGCGCATCGCCACGCAGCCCGGCCAGCCCGTCTGGTGCGGCACGGCGCCGTCCGGCACGCTCGTCGCCGGCCTCCCCGGCAACCCGCTGTCCGCACTCGTGGGACTCCACCTACTGCTGATCCCCGCCGTCCGCGCGCTGACCGGGGCGTCGCCCGAGCCGCAGACCGTCCGCGCCGAGCTGACCGCGCCGATCGGCCAGCTGCCGGCGCGGCTCCGCGCGATTCCGATGCGCCTCGCCGACGGCCGCCTGGAGCAGCTCGGCGCCAGCCTCTCGCACCAGCTCGCCCGGGCCGCGCAGGCCAACGCCCTGGCGCTGATCCCCACCGGGGACGGCGAGCTGGCCGCCGGCACCGTCGTGGACGCCGTACCCCTGGACTGATCGGCTCGCAGCCCCGGGCCTGCGAAGTGGACGACGGCATCGCGCTACGGTGCGAGCCGTTCACCCCAACGGCAATTCGGAGAAGGCAGGACATGACCGAGTATCGGATCGAGACGGACAGCATGGGCGAGGTCAAGGTCGCCACGGATCGCTACTGGGGCGCGCAGACCGAGCGCTCGATCGACAACTTCCAGATCGGTCGCGACACGTACCAGTGGGATCGCCCGATCATCCGCGCCCTCGGTGTCCTCAAGAAGTCGGCGGCCCGCGCCAACAAGGATCTCGGTCAGCTGCCGCCCGACGTCGCCGACATGGTCATCGCCGCGGCCGACGAGGTCATCTCCGGCCAGCTCGATGATCACTTCCCGCTCGTCGTCTGGCAGACGGGCTCGGGCACGCAGTCGAACATGAACGTCAACGAGGTCATCTCGAACCGCGCGATCGAGCAGGCCGGCGGCGAGATGGGCTCGAAGTCGCCCGTCCATCCGAACGACCACGTCAATCGCGGCCAGTCGTCGAACGACACGTTCCCGACGGCGATGCACATCGCCGCCGTCGAGGTCCTCGATCAGGTCCTCCTGCCGAACGTCCAGATCCTCCGCGACACGCTCGACGCGAAGGCGAAGGAGTTCGCGGACGTGGTCAAGATCGGCCGCACGCACCTGCAGGACGCCACGCCGATCACGCTCGGCCAGGAGATCTCCGCGTGGGTCGCCCAGATCGATGATGCCGTCGCGCAGGTTCGCCACGCGATCAACGGACTCCTCGAGCTGGCGATCGGCGGCACCGCCGTCGGCACGGGCCTGAACGCCCATCCCGAGTTCGGCGATCTCGCCGCCAAGTACATGGCCGAGGAGACGGGCTACGCCTTCTACTCCGCCGAGAACAAGTTCAAGGCGCTCGCCTCGCACGACGCGATGGTCAACGCCTCGGCCGCCGAGCGCACGCTCGCCGGCGCCCTGATGAAGATGGCCAACGACGTCCGCCGCCTGGCCTCCGGCCCGCGCGCCGGCATCGGCGAGATCGAGATCCCGGAGAACGAGCCGGGCTCCTCGATCATGCCGGGCAAGGTCAATCCGACGCAGTGCGAGGCGCTGACGATGGTGTGCGCGCAGGTATTCGGCAACGACGCCGCCGTCGCCTTCTCGGGCACGCAGGGCGATTACCAGCTGAACGTCTACAAGCCGGTGATGGTCTGGAACGTGATCGAGTCGGCCGAGCTGCTCGGCCAGGCGTGCAGGTCGTTCAACGACCGCTGCGCCGTCGGCATCGAGCCGAACAACGAGACGCTCGAGCGCAATCTCAACGCCTCGCTGATGCTCGTCACCGCGCTCAACAAGCACATCGGCTACGACAACGCCGCCAAGATCGCCAAGAAGGCGCATCAGGAGGGCACGACGCTGATCGAGGCCGCCACGGCGCTCGAGCTGCTGACGCCCGAGCAGTACGCCGAGTGGGTCGTCCCGGTGGACATGACCCGCCCGAGCGCCTGAGCGGATCAGCCGAACCCGGAGACGACCCACAAGCCCGCTCGCCTGATCCGCTCAGGCGAGCGGGTGGGTCATATCCGTCGCGGCGGAACCCCACCATGGGGTCTGACCCCACAGCACCGCTGATGGCGATCAGCCCCGGCACCCGCTGAGACGACGGCCGACGGCGCTGGCCTGCTCGCCCGCCCTTCACTCCTCGCTGGCGAACACCGCCACAGCACCCGCGCCGATCAGCACCGCACCACCGACCACGAGCGCTGCGGGCAGCGCCCCGGTGCCGGCGGCGCCGACCAGCGTCGCCAGGTCCGCGCCACGTAGCAGGAAGATCAGGAGCCCCATCAGCACCACGGGGCCGAGCGCCCACACGACACGGGGCAGCACCTCGACGGGACGTGCAACGAGCGTCCACAGCCACAGCGCCGGCGCGGCGATCAGCACCGAGGCGGGGCTGCCGGCCAAGAGCAGCGCGGCGGCGATCAGGCCGATCGCGGGCGCGGCGATCAGCGGCATCGGCGCGGCGCGGCGACGACGGATCAGG
>CAINDT010000093.1 GCA_903847495.1 uncultured Actinomycetes bacterium | reverse complement strand
GTGCTCGCCGAGACCATGGCGGATCTCCAGCAGCCCGGCGGCTGGGTCATCGCAGGCGCACGCCTCACCGGCCTCGTCGGCGCGTACCTGATGCTGATCAGCGTCCTCCTGATCGCACGCATCCCGCTGATCGAGCGCGTCGTCGGCCAGGATCGCCTCGTCTCGTTCCACCGCCAGCTCGGCGCGTGGCCACTGGTGCTGATCCTCATCCACATGGTGCTGACGATCGTCGGCTACGCCGAGCGCTACTCGCGCTCGTGGTACGGCGAGCTCTGGCAGCTGTGCACCGGCTACCCGGGGGTGCTGCTCGCATTCGTCGGCACGGCGCTGATCACCCTCGCGGGCGTCACGTCGTATCGCATCGCCCGTCGCCGTCTCAAGTACGAGACGTGGTGGATCGTGCACCTCTACATCTACCTCGCACTGGCGCTGTCGTTCCCGCACCAGATCGCGACGGGCACGTCATTCGTGGGCCATCCCGCCAATCGCGCCTGGTGGATCGCGATCTGGATCGCCACCGCCGGCGTCGCCATCCTCTACCGCTTCCTGCTGCCGGCCTTCCGAAGCCTCCGCCACCAGCTCAAGATCGTGCAGATCAAGGAGGAGGCTCCCGGCGTGGTCTCCCTGATCGTCGAGGGCCGCAAGCTCGAGCGTCTCGCGGTCTCGGGCGGCCAGTTCTTCCAGTGGCGCTTCCTCGTCAAGGGCCACTGGTGGCAGGCGCACCCGTACTCGCTGTCGGCGATGCCGCGCCCGCCCTACCTGCGCGTGACGATCAAGGATCTCGGCGATGCGTCGGGTGCCATGCGCTGGCTCAAGCCAGGTACCCGCGTGGCGATCGAGGGGCCGTACGGCACCTTCACCCGCTTCTCGAAGGAGGGCAACCACGTGCTGCTCGCCGGTGCCGGAGTCGGCGTGACGCCCTTGCGCGCGCTGCTCGAGGACCTGCCGCACACCACCGACGTCGTCTGCGTGCTGCGCGCCCGGCGCATCGAGGACATCCCCCATCTCGAGGAGATCCGCCGTCTGGTCGAGCGCCGCGACGGGCGGCTGCACACGCTCATCGGCTCGCGGGAGCAGGTGCCGATGGACCAGGCGCTGCCCGCGGTCGTGCCCGACATCGCCGGCCGGGACATCTACGTCTGCGGCCCCGGTGACTTCACCGCCGCGGTCGAGCGGACGGCACGGCGCTGGGGTGCGGATGCCGACCAGATCCACTCCGAGGCCTTCGCGTTCTGATGCAGCGAGGCCACGTCGTCATCGGTGCGACCGTGATCGGCCTCGCCGGTCTGCTCGCGTTCGACCAGGTGCAGTTCGGCAACCCGTTCGCGCTGCGCAACGACAACGCGCCGCGGGTGCTCGCCGCCGGGACCAGCGCGGCCACGAAGGTTGCTGGCGCACGATCGGCAACCGGCGTCGCCGTGCCGAACCAGTACGGCAGCGTCCAGGTGCGGGTCTCCGTGAAGGACGGACGCATCGTCTCCGTGAACGCGGTCGAGCTGCCCTACGGCGATCCGGAATCGGCCGGGATCTCGGATCGTTCGGCTCCGATCCTGGCGCAGCAGGCAATCGACGTGCAGAGCGCCGACATCGCTGGCCTCTCTGGCGCGACGTACACGAGCGATGGCTACCGCCAGTCGCTGCAGTCCGCCCTCGACCAGCTCGGATTCGCC
>CAINDT010000092.1 GCA_903847495.1 uncultured Actinomycetes bacterium | reverse complement strand
CCGCGCTGTGGATCACGCGCCCGCCGACCGACGACGAGCCCACGCTCGGCGGCCTGCACGCCATCGAGCACCTGCTCGCCGCCGCCCTCCCCCTCGCGGTCCCGAGCGACGCGGGCGACATCGCGGGCCTCTCGACGATTCTGCACCCCGACACCCTGTCGCCCACGATCATCCTCCACGAGACGCGCCCAGGCGGCGCAGGCATCGTCCGCACCGCCTTCCCCGCCCTCGCCCGCATCGCCGAGGCGGCCCGCTCGATCGTGACCGACTGCCCGTGCGAGTCGGGCTGCCCCGCCTGCATCCAGAGCTTCTCGTGCCCCAGCCTCAACGAGCCGCTCGACAAGGCGATGGCGCTCGTGCTGCTCGGCGAGCTCGTACAGAACGCCTAGCTCGCCCCGTTCTGTGACGAGAATCACCCCTCCATGTGGGGCTACCCCTACATGGACACCGATTGTGCGCATTGCGGCTTGACCACAGGTGCAAACAAACGAATACTCGTCCAATGCGAATCGCCAAGGTCGTGCCTCTCCGTGCCCTTCTCCTGCTCGGCATCGTGCTTGGAGCGGGACTTGGTTCCGCCGGCACCGCCAGCGCCAGCACCGAGAACTGCGGCACGAGTGGCACCTTCACCATCACCAACGATCACATCGTCTCGAACTCATCGTGCGTTGGAGCCATCACCATCCCCACGAACGTCACGGCCATCGACGCTCAGGCCTTCTCCGTCTCCCGCGTTACCACCATTACCTTCGCCGCACCGAGCAGCCTCGCCACGATTGGCAACTACGCATTTCTGCAGGCTCCGACACTCGGAGCGATCGTCCTCCCAAATTCCATCACCAGCATTGGCGAAGGCGCTTTTGCGGAGAGCGGAATACCGGCCGTCACCCTTCCGACAAACGCCCAGTTCACGAGCATCAGCACGGCGCTGTTCTCTGGTTGCGCAAACCTGACGAGCGTCACGATTCCAAACAACGTTACGAGCATCGGGGAAGGCGCGTTTATCAACACGACCAGTCTTGGGTCGATCACTCTCCCCAACAGCGTCACCACCATCGGTCAGAGCGCGTTCAACGGGAGCCACGTCGCGAACGTGACGCTCCCCACGAATCCGAGTTTCACGCAGATCCCAACCGGGATGTTCGCGAACGCCCCCTATCTGACCAGCATCACAATCCCCAGCAGTGTCACGACGCTTGGCAACCAAGCTTTCAGCCGCGCATCGAGCCTCGCCAGCGTGACGTTCGCCTCGCCCGCAAGCGTCACGGACATGGGAATGCAGACCTTTGAGTACGCAACCAGTCTGTCCAGCTTCACCATTCCGAACGGTGTCACCAGCATCCGTAACAACACGTTCTACGGCGCAACTAGCTTGGCCAGCATCACAATCCCGAACAGCGTTACGAGCTTCGGTGGAAGCATCATCTACGGCACGACCAGCCTTCAGAGCATCACCATTCCCAGCACCGTCACCAGTATCGGCAACAGCGCGTTCTCTGGTGCGACCGGCCTCACCAGCATCACGATTCCGAATAGCGTCACCACCATTAGTGGAAGCGCGTTCTATGGCGCGAACCGACTGACGAAGCTCACGATCCCAAGCGGCGTAACCACGCTCGGCGAATCGGCATTCGCGAATATGACCGCACTTACTCGCATCGAGTTCCTGGGCAATCAGCCGGCGTGTTTCAGTGGATCCATGGTCCCTGGCCCGTGCACCAGCATCCTTTCTGGTTCGACGAGCGCGATCGTGTATCGCTTTGCCTCTGCCACCGGCTGGCCAACCTTCGGCTCGACGTACCAAAATCGCACGCAGGCCTATCTCGTCCTTCCGACCGCAGCACCGACCGCAGTGGCAGGCGAGGCGTCCGCGACGGTCACCGTGACGGCCCCGTCGGGAGGCCCCACGCCGGACACGTACTCCGTCGCGGCAGTGAGCGAGCCGTCGAAGACCTGCACCATCACCACCCCGGCGTCGAGCTGCACCGTCGGCGGCCTGACCAGCGGCACCAGCTACACCTTCACCGCGGTCGCCAACACTGCCTCGCCCGTGGCAAGCTCGGTGACCTCCGCTGCATCAAACGCCGTCACCCCAACCGCAGCTGTCGTGCCGCCCAGCAACAACGGCTCGAACACAACCCCGACCAGCACCTCGCCGGCTACGACAACCACATCGTCGCCAGCAGCAGCGCCGGCGGTGCTTCGGATCACCTCCACCCGGCCGGCT
>CAINDT010000091.1 GCA_903847495.1 uncultured Actinomycetes bacterium | reverse complement strand
GTCGTCGGCCTGGTCGCCGCCGAGGCAACCGGCCACGGCACGACCGCCGACGGTCCGACGGCACCGGAGGGACACGACGCCAACGAGGGACCGACCGCGGACTTCGTCGACGTGCCGGGTACCGAGCGAATCCACGCATTCGTCGATCAGCACCGCGACGTTGCGCTGGCCGGCGTCGACCGCGCGCTCGGCTCGGGCATCCACCACGTCGAGCATCTCAAGCGCTACACGCTGGTGGGCACGGGCACGGAGCAGGGTCGCACCGCGAAGGTGAACGCCGGTCGCCTGACCGCCCGGCACTTCGGACTCGACTTCGCCGAGGTCGGCATCTCCAACGCGCGACCGCTTGCGCAGCCGATGACGTTCGGCTCGCTCGCTGGCCGCTCGCTCGGCGTGCGCTTCGACCCCGTCCGCACGACGTCCATCCACCCGTGGCACGTCGCACACGGCGCGATCTTCGAGGACGTCGGCCAGTGGAAGCGCCCGTGGTTCTTTCCGCAGGGCAGCGAGGACATGGATGCCGCCGTGCTGCGCGAGTGCGCGGCCGTCCGCGAGGGCGTCGGGATGATGGACGCCTCGACGCTCGGCAAGATCGACGTCAAGGGCAAGGACGCCGGCGAGTTCCTCGACCGTCTCTACACGGGCGTGATGAGCTCGCTCAAGCCGGGCCGCGCCCGCTACGGCGTCATGTGCAAGGCCGACGGCATGGTGATGGACGACGGTGTTGTCCTGCGCCTCGCCGACGATCACTTCATGGCGACCACCACCACCGGTGGTGCCGCCGGTGTGCTCGACTGGATGGAGGACTTCCTCCAGACCGAGTGGCCCGACCTCGACGTCTGGCTGACGAGCGTGACCGAGCAGTGGGCGACCGTCGCCGTCGTGGGCCCGAAGGCCCGCGAGGTGATGGCGGTGCTCGCCCCCGAGCTCGACGTCACGCAGGACGCGTTCAAGTTCATGCAGCTTGAGACCGCGGTCGTCGCGGGCATCGAGAGCCGCGTCGCGCGCATCTCGTTCTCCGGCGAGCTGGCCTTCGAGATCAACGTCCCGATGACGTACGGCCTCGCGCTCTGGGAGGCCGTCTACGCGGCCGGCCAGCCGTTCGGGATCACGCCCTACGGCACCGAGTCGATGCACGTGCTCCGCGCGGAGAAGGGCTACTTCATCGTCGGCCAGGAGACGGACGGCACGGTCACGCCGCTGGACCTCGGGCTCGACTGGATGATCGCGGACAAGGAGTTCGTCGGCCGACGCAGCCTGCGCCGCTCCGACATGCTCCGCGACGATCGCAAGCAGCTCGTCGGCATCCTGCCGGTCGATCCCAAGGATCGCCTGCCGGAGGGTGCGCAGCTGATCGACAGCGCCGAGTACGAGATCCCGGTGCCGATGATCGGCCACGTCACCTCGTCATACGAGAGCTCCGCGATGGGCCGGACGTTCGGCCTCGCGCTCGTGCGCGGCGGTCGCAACCGCATTGGCGAGACCATCTACGCACCGCTCGCCGATCGGACCGTTGCGGTCGAGATCGTCGACGCCGTGATCTTCGACCAGGAGGGGGCCCGCCGCGATGGCTGACCGCGCAGAACCGCTCGCGGCGCTCCAAGCCCGCATCGACGAGTCCGGCTTCGCCGGTACCGCCCTCACCACCGTGCCATTCCTCGCGCAGGTCGGCCTGCGCGTCGAGCCCGGCAGCGCCGCCGCCGGTCGCGTCGAGACCGCTCTGGGTCTCGAGCTGCCCGAGGCCAACCGCGTGTCCGAGTCGGGTGGCCGTCGCGCGATCTGGCTCGCCCCGGACGAGTGGCTGATCGTCGCCGCTGACGGCGAGGAGCGCTCGCTCGTGGCGCTGCTCGAAGAGGCGATTGCCGGCGAGGGTTCGGTCGTGGATCTCTCGGCCAACCGCACCGGCCTCGAGCTCGCCGGTCCCGAGGCCCGAACCGTACTCGCGACGTGCTGCTCGCTCGACTTCCATTCGCGCGCATTTGGCCCCGGCCAGTGCGCGCAGACGCTGATCCACAAGGCCGGCGTCCTGGTCGAGCAGCGCGGTGACGATCGCTACCTCCTCCTCGTGCGCCCCTCGTTCGCGGCGTACGTCGCGGAGTGGCTGCTCGACGGCATGCTCGGCCTCAAGGCCGACGCGGCGGCGTAGTCACCAGAGGGGCCAGACCCCTCTGGTAACCACGCTGCTACTGGAGCGGTCGCCGCGCCGGCGCGTCGAGCCACGGGCGCTCTCGCTCGAGCGCTGCGCCGATCGCAAACGTCGTCGCGTCGTCGAACGTACGGCCCACGATCTGCAGGCCCGTCGGCACGCCGTTGTCGCCGAACCCGCTCGGCACGTTCAGCACGGGACAGGCGCTGAGGATGTTGAAGAGCACGGTCACGATCCCGTCGAAATAGAAGTCGACGCTTCTTCCGCCGATCTCCATACCGTGGCCGACATAGCCGTCGCCGGCGACGAGTCCACGCATGCCGACCGTCGGGCAGAGCAGCGCGTCGTGTGACTCGAGGATCGGTCCGACGAGGTTCCAGATCGCGGCCTCGGCCTCGATCTGCGTGTAGCCGCTCGCGTCGCCTTGTCGCTCGACGAAGTGCTCGGCGAACTCGATGGTGTAGTCCGCCATCTCATCGCGGTGCTCTGCCAGCATCCCCGCGATCCACGCGCCGAAGATCGAGGTGTAGTGGTACGCGGAGGCGACGTGGATGAGGTCGCTTGGAACGGCGATGGGCATCTCCTCGACGATCGCACCGGCGGAGCGCAGCGCGTCTGCCGCCGCCAGCGTGTTGCGCGCCACGTCCTCGTCGACAGGAAAGCCCCCGCCAAAGTCGGTTGTGACCGCGATGCGGAGACCACGGATGTCACCCGGATCGGTGGGCAGTTCGAGCTTCGGGCGCAGGGAGCGATGGTCCATCGGATGCGGGCCGGCGAGGACGTTCTGGAACAGGCGCATGTCCTCGACCGTGCGCGCCAAACCGCCGTTGTGGCAGTACATGTCGAGGCCGAACGGCGGCTCGCAGGGCACGCGGCCGTGCGGCGCCTTGAACCCGACGACGCCATTGAACGAGGCGGGAATGCGAATCGAGCCACCGATGTCAGAGCCGCCGGCCAGCGTCGAGGTGCCAGCGGCCAGCGAGGCGCCAGAGCCGCCGGACGAGCCGCCGACGGCGAACTTCGGATTCCAGGGATTGCGCGTGACGCCGTGCACGCGCGAATGCGTGAACGCGGCGCACGAGAACTCGGGCGTCGTCGTGCGCGCGTGCTGGATGCAGCCGGCATCGAACATGCGCTGCGCCAGCGGCGAGGTCTCGTCGGCAACGAGATCCTTGTAGATCAGCGAGCCCATCGACCACGGCTGGCCGGCGACCGGCATCTCGTCCTTGATGGCCGTCACGATGCCCTCGAGCGGGCGGGCCGTGCCATCCATCCAGCGCTGCTCGGCGGCCTTCGCCTCGGCGCGCGCCTCGTCGTAGCGCGTCCAGCAGAGCGCATTGACGGTCGGCTCGACGGCGTCGGCGCGTGCGATCAACGCGTCGAGCACCTCGACGGGCGAGAACGTCTTCGCGGCGAAGCCGGCGAGGGCGGCACTGGCGGTGCGGTAGGCGAGATCGGTCATGGGGGACTCCTAGCGGGAGAGGAAGGCCTCGACGGTGTCGGCGTACAGGTCGGCCTCCTCGATGTGGGCGACGTGGGAAGAATCCTCGAAGCGGACGAGCTCCGCATGCGGGATGCCCTCCGCGATCTTGAGCGCGCACGGCTCGCCGAGCTCGTCGTAGGCGCCATAGGTGACCAATGTCGGCTGCGTGATGCGGTGCAGGTCGGCGTCGCGCGACCAGTCCTTCATGTTGCCGACGAGAGTGAACTCGTTGGGGCCGTTCATGGTGTTGTAGACCTGGTTGCCGTCGAGCGACTCGCCGGTCTTGGCCATGCACTCGGGCCACGGGTCGAGGCGACAGACGTGCTTCATGTAGAACGCCATCTCAGCGGCGGGGTAGCGCGGGTCGTCGAGATCGCCGGCCAGCAGCACGTCACCGTGCGGCGCGGGCAGCTCGGCCATCAGGCGCCGGCAGTTCTCGCCGAACAGCGGCATGTTCGACGACGTCGAGGCGAGCACGACCCTCTCGATGCCCTGTGGCTGCCGACAGAGGTAGTCGATCGAGAGCCAGCCGCCCCACGACTGGCCGAGCAGATGACAGCGCTCGAGCCCGAGCGCCTCGCGCATCTGGTCGACCTCGTGCGTGAAGTAGTCGATCGTCCAGAGCGACGGATCATCGGGCATGTCCGAACGGCCGCAACCGAGCTGGTCGTAGACGACGACGGGACGATGCTTGGCGAGGCGCTCCTCGAGCGGTTCGAGGTAGTACGCCGCGGCGCCCGGTCCACCGTGCAGCAGCAGGATCGGCAGGGCGTCTCCGCCGCCGCTCCTCCGGTACCAGATCCGGCCGTGCTCGAGCTCGATGAAACCCTCTTCCGACATGGCGCCTCCTCGTTGCCGAGAAGCCTACGGGTAATCGGCGCGCGCGTCATACTCCCGGGCATGAGCGATCCCCATCTCGCAACTCCCTCTGGCAAGCCCCGCGCGCGAGCGCTCGGCATTCCCTTCGACGGCACGCCCGGCTCCGCCAACGCGATCACCGACGTCGCGGGCGTCGAGGTCGGCTACACGACGGTGATCGAGGGCGACGACGTACGCACGGGTGTGACCGGCATCCATCCGCGCGGCAAGGCCAACCCGCACGACGCCTGCGCAGCGGGCGTCTACTCGCTCAATGGCAATGGCGAGATGACGGGCTGGGCGTGGATCGAGGAGTCGGGCACCGTCAGCCTGCCGATCGCGATCACCAGCACCGCCGCGGTCGGCATCGCGCAGGCGGGCATCAACAGCTGGGTGCACGAGCGCTTCCCCGACCCCAACGACGAGTGGGCGCTGCCCGTCGCGGCCGAGACCTGGGACGGCTTCCTGCACAAGCTCAACGACCGCCGCATCACGGAGGCCGAGGTTCACGCCGCGCTCGACACCGCTGCGTCAGGCCCGATCGAGGAGGGCTCCGTCGGTGGCGGTACGGGCATGAACTGCTGTGGCTTCAAAGCCGGCAGCGGCACGGCCTCGCGGCAGGTGGAGTGGGGCCCGGAGCGGTTCACCGTCGGCGCCTTCGTGCAGGCGAACTTCGGCTCGCGCGCGGAGCTGACGATTGCGGGCGTCAAGCTCGGCGAGGCGCTCGCCGAGGACAACCCGCTTGGCTCCGACGATTGGATCGTGCCGCCGGGTGCCGGCTCGATCATCGTCATCCTCGCCACCGATGCGCCGCTGCTGCCGACGCAGATGAAGGCGCTGGCGCGTCGCATCCCGCTCGGCCTCGCGCGCCTCGGCACGACCGGCTCGCACTTCTCGGGCGACATCTTCCTCGCGTTCTCCACGGCGAATCCCGGCGCGTTCTCCGGTGGCTTCCCCCTCGGCGAGCCGACGACCGACGAGATCGCTGAGCTGCGCTTCCTCCCCTGGACGCGCATCGACAGCCTCTTCGCCGCCACGGTCCAATGCGTCGAGGAGGCGATCGTCAACGCGCTCGTCGCCAACGAGGAGATGCACGGCCGCCTCGGTCGCCGCGTCCCCGCCCTCCCGCGCGACCGCGTCGTCGAACTGCTGCGCGAGGCCGGCCGCATCTCGCCGTAGATGCTGCTGCCCGCCGAAAATGTGCACGAAATCGACCAATTTGGATCCGGATCCAAATTGGCACGAAACTGACCAATCTGGATCCGGATCCAGATTGGTCAGTTGGCGAGTGCGGCCTCGATGGCGGCGTGTGCGCGGTACGTCTCGTAGCCGATCTCCGCGCGCTCGAGCATCGGCTGGGCGGAGAAGCGCACGATCACCGTGTTGGTCGCGGTGTTGATGCGGCAGACCTGGCCGAAGAGGCCGAGGGCCTCGAAGACGCGGCCTGGCTCGACGACCCAGAAGGCGTTGCGGTACTCCGACCAGGCGGCGCGATCCTCGTCGGTCAGCTGCGGGCAGCCGGCGAAGGCGCGGCGGGTGTCGTCGGAGCCATCGCAGGTCGAGGCGATCCAGTCGGGCGGGATCACCTGCTGGCCGGCGACGATGCCGTCGTCGAGGTGGGCGAGGCCGTAGCGCGCGATATCGCGCAGCGTCGCCGTCATGCCGCCGCCCGCGAATGGGAAGCCGCCGACGTCCATCACGATCGCGGCGTCGTACTCGGCGCCGATCCTCGACCAGACGTCATCGGAGACCAGGTCGATGTACGACTGTCCGGTCGCGATCTCGAGGATGCGGCCGACGACGCAGGTGAGCGGCGTGCGGTACTCGAAGTGGTCGCCGTGCGGATAGGCCTGCTCAAGCTCGCGGAATAGGCCGAGCACGCCGACCGGTTCCGCGTCGCCGAGCGGCATCGTGCCGCTCTGGCGGAAGAAGCGCATGAGGTCCGACTCCTGCGAGGGATCGGCGAGCTCGTCATGCACTTCGGAGAACGCGGTGCCGACCGTCATATCGATCAGCTGGCCGACGGTGGCGTCATCGATGCTGGTGCCGCGGAACTCGGGGGCGATGTCGGTGACACGGTCGTCGCGGCGCAGGGCGCCCCGGCCGATCTCGATACCGAGCACCGACGCCGTGATCGACTTCGTGACGCTCGCGAGCAGATGCTGCGTCTCCGGCTGCAGCCCGTTGAGATAGCGCTCGTAGACGACGGTGCCGTCCTTGACGACGAGCAGGCCCTCGGTGAAGGACGTCTCGACGTGCTGGGCGAGGGTGATCGTCGTGCCCGTGCGATCGACGAGCTCGAGGTGGTCGAGGTCGATCAGGTCGACGGGCAGCTCGCGTACTGGGCCGGTCCCGCGGCTGACCGCCTCGAGCGATCGGAACTCCGCGAGGCGCTGCGCCGAGCGGGTGCCGTGCATGTCCCACAGCCAGTTCTCGACCGTCAGCTCCGTTTGCCCGCTCATTCGACGCAGTATGAACAAGGCGTCGCTGGCGCGGTACGATCACGCCATGCCGCAGTTTCGCACTCCGCTTAACGCTCGCGCCCTC
>CAINDT010000090.1 GCA_903847495.1 uncultured Actinomycetes bacterium | reverse complement strand
GCGGTCGGGCGCTTCGGCTTGGCGGGCTTGACCTGCGCGGCGACGGCGAGGCCGAAGGCGATGGTCTTGCCCGAGCCCGTGGGGGCACGGCCGGTGACGTCGAGGCCCTGGAGGGCGTCGGGGATGGTGTATTCCTGGATCGGGAACGGGGCCTCGATGCCCTTGCGCGCCAGTACGGCCGCAAGGTCAGCAGGCACACCGAGATCGGTGAACGAGGTGGTCATGGAACTCCTATCGAGCAGTTCGCGCGCTCGAGTGGATTCCAGAGCGGGCGCATCCCCGGGGGACGCCGACGGATTCGCCAGCAGCCAGGAACGTCCTCCCACGGTATCAGCGGTTCGCGAACCCTGCGCCGCGATCAGCTTCGGAATGGGGTCTGACCCCACTCCGAAGCTGATCGCCGCTGCGAGCGCGGCGCGGGCGGTACCCTCCGCGCATGGATCGTCACCCCGATACCGCGCTCGTGCAGGGCGGGCGCCCGGAGGGTCCGGGCGCGATGCTCAACACGCCCATCGTGCTCAACAGCACCTACCGGGTCGGCGGCGACCTCAGCTACGGCCGTTCGGGCAACGAGACGTGGGAGGCCTTCGAGTCGGTGATGGGCGAGCTCGAGGGCGGTAGCGCCGTCGCGTTCGCCAGCGGGATCGCCGCGGCGACGGCTGTGCTGGACCTCGTGCCGATCGGTGGCACGATCGTCGCACCGGTCTCGCTGTACATGGGCCTCTGGAGCCAGCTCAAGGAGCGCGCCAAGGACGGCCGCGCCAACGTGCACTTCGTCGATCAGACCGATGTCGATGCGGTGCTGACTGCCGCGCAGGGCGCCGACCTCGTCTGGCTCGAGACGCCGAGCAACCCGCTGATGCAGATCTGCGATATCGCCGCGATCGCCGAGGGGCTTGGCGACTCGACCCTGCTGGCGGTCGACGGCACCTTCACCACGCCGCTGCTCCAGCAGCCACTGGCGCTCGGTGCCGACCTCGTGGTGCACAGCGCGACGAAGCTGATCGGTGGCCACGCCGACCTGCTGATGGGCGTCGTGATCGGGAGCGACGAGCTCGCGGAGAAGCTGCGTGACAAGCGCTACGCCCACGGCGCCACACCGGGGTCGCTCGAAGCGTTCCTCGCGCTCCGCGGCTTGCGCACGCTGGCGGTCCGACTCGAGCGCGCGCAGGCAAACGCCCAGGCAATCGCGGAGTTCCTCGCCGAGTCGAATCACGTGACGTACGTCCTCTACCCCGGCCTGAGCTGGCACAAGGGACATGCCCTCGCTGCCACGCAGATGCGGGGATTCGGCACGATGCTCTCCTTCGAGCTCGCCGCCGGACACGAGACGGCAGAACGCCTCTGCAACGCCACGCAGGTCTTCGCCAACGCGACGAGCCTCGGCGGCGTCGAGTCGCTGATGGAGGTGCGCGGCAATCGCGAGTCGGAGCGCGCGATGGGCACGCCGCACGCGCTGATTCGCGTCTCTGCCGGGATCGAGCACTGCGACGACCTGATCGCGGATCTCACGCAGGCGCTCGCCATCGCCCATCAGGGCTAGGCGGGTCGGTCCGATGGCCAAGGACCTGGCGATCAGCAAGCTGCTGCGCGAGTGCGGCTACCACTCCGATGCCGCGCAGGCCGCGGGACGTGCCGCGCTCGACGCGGCCGGCGTCACGCGCCCGGGCAAGGATCGCATTGTCGAGTGGAAGCGCCCCGACGTCGTCGCCGTCCTGAAGGCGCGGGTCACGTTGCTGTGCACACCGTGCCGCGACGCCGGACTCGGTGGCGACCACCCCGATGCGATTACCGCCGGTGCCGGCGATCGCTGCGTGATCTGCGAGGGCAGTGCCACGCGGCGCGGCGCGCTGATCCTGACCCGCGCCTGCCGGCGCGCGCGCTTCCATCGTGTGATCTTCGTCGGCGGCAACCCCGACGTCCACCGTGAGCTGCCGCTGCTGCTGGGCGACGACCTCGACGTGCGCATCGTCGACGGCATGACGGCCCGACCAGGCCGCGATGTGCAGCGCGAGATCGACGGGTGCGACGTGGTCGTGCTGCTGGGGTCGACGGAGATCAGCCATACGGTCAGCGCCACGTGGGCGGGGCCGAAGACGGTCGCCACGCAGTCGCGCGGCATCAGTGCCTTTCTGCTCGAGGCGGCCTCGAAGATCGATGACCGCGCAACCCGTGCTGGCTTCTGACGCACCAAGCGGCTACCTTGGGCGCGGAGTCAGGACCGTCCGGGAGAGGGCACGCCATGCATGACGTTATCGTGATCGGAGCCGGGTTCGCCGGCTGTGCCGCGGCGCGCGAGGTGCGCCGCGCCGGCAAGACGCCGCTGATCCTCGAGGCGCGCGACCGCATCGGAGGACGTACCTGGACCTCGGATTGGGATGGGCAACGGTTCGAGCGCGGCGGCAACTACTTCCACTGGTTCCAGCCGCACCTGTGGACCGAAGTCACCGCCGCCGGCGTGACGCCCCTCGCTCCGCCGAGCGGCGACCCCGTGCACTGGACCGTCAATGAGCAGCTCCGTACCGGCACCCGCGCCGAGCGCGACGCCATCAACGAGTCGGCCTGGAACAAGTACAACGCGGGCTCGTGGGAGATCCTCCCGGAGCCGCACGCCCCCCTGCGCCACCCCGACCGCATTGCCCGGCTTGATGCCATGACGATGCAGGAGCGGATCGACGAGCTCGACCTGACCGACGATGAGCGCGCACTCCTGATGGTGGAGTGCCAGGGCGTGGCGAGCGGACATCTGGACGATGCCGGCGCGCTCTCGGTGATGCGCTGGCACGCGCTATCGGGGCACACGTTGGCTGGCACGCAAGAATCTGCCGGCGGCTACACGATCGCGGAGGGCACGCTCGCCTTCCTGCAGCCGATTCTTGATGCCGCCGCCTGCGAGCTGCGGCTTGAGGCGCCGATCGCGGCGATTGAGCAGGAGGCCGACCGCGTGGTCGTCACGCTGCGCTCGGGCGAGGCGCTGGCGGCCCGCGCATGCGTCGTGACCGTGCCGCTCAATGCGCTAGGAGCCATCCGCTTCGAGCCGGGTCTGTCCGAGGTGAAACAGTCCGGTGTCGGACTCGGCCAGGCGGGCATCGGCAGCAAGGTGATGCTCAAGGTGCGCACGCTCGGCGGCCCCGTTTCGGGCATGCACCCCAGCCACCCCTTCGGCTTCGTCGGCACGATGTTCGATCTGCCCGGCGATGAGCAGATCCTCGTGTGCTTCGGTCACGACGGCGACGAGATCGTCGACGGCGACCTCGCCTGGGCACAGCGCGAGCTCGACCGGGCGATCCCGGGCTGCGAGGTGATCGGCATGAACTGGCACGACTGGAAGTCCGACGAGTTCTCGCAGGGCACGTGGGCGATTCACCGCCCAGGCTGGTACACCACCCACCACGCCGAGATGCAGCGCCCCGAGGGCCGCGTGATCCTGTCGAATTCCGATTGGGCCGACGGCTGGGCTGGCTTCGTCGACGGCGCGCTCGAATCGGGCAAGCACGGCGGACGCTGGGCGGCCGCGCAGGTGTAGACGGACCGCCTGCATTCCACCGCCCCAGCAACCGCGCTGGACTCTGCACCATGCGCCCGATAGGCTGATCGCGTAGTCAGGAGCGTCCGGGGAAGGACTCGTCATGCATGACGTCATCGTGATCGGAGCGGGGTTCGCCGGCTGTGCCGCAGCTCGCGAGGTACGCCGTGCCGGCAAGACGCCACTGATCATCGAGGCCCGCGACCGTATCGGCGGCCGCACCTGGACCGCCGACTGGGACGGACGGATCTACGAGCGCGGCGGCAACTTCTTCCACTGGTTCCAGCCGCACGCCTGGACCGAGATCATGGCCGCCGGGTGCACGCCGATGGTGCTGCCGACCCCGGTGCGCGCCTCCCGTCTTGTGGGCGGCGAGGTGCACGCGGCAGATGTCGATGAGCATGACGCGATCATCGAGAGCGCGTGGGCGAAGTACAACGCCGACTCCTGGCGGATCCTGCCGCTACCCCACGATCCGCTCTCGCCGCTGAACGACATCACCCGCCTCGACGGCATGACGATCGCAGAGCGCATCGCCGAGCTCGACCTGACGCCCGATGAGCATGGCGTGCTGATGGGCGAGTGCGAGGGACTCGCCAGCGGCTATGCCGACGATGCCGGTGCGCTGTCCGTCCTCCGCTGGCACGCCCTGTGCGGGCACAATCTTCTGAGCACGCAGCAGGCGTCCGGCGGTGACATCGCGATTGCCGAAGGCACGATCGGCTTCCTTCAGCCGATCCTCGACGAGGCCGCCTGTGACGTCGCGCTGGAGACGCCAATCGCCGCGATCGAGCAGGACGGGGACCGCGTGGTCGTGACGACCCGCTCAGGCGAGGCGATCGTCGGCCGGACCGCCGTCGTCACGATCCCGCTCAACGTGCTCGGTGACATCGCGTTCGAGCCGGGATTCAGCGAGGCGAAGCAGGCGGGCATTGCGCAGGGACATGCCGGCATCGGCAGCAAGGCGATGTTCAAGGTCCGAGGCCTCGACGAGACCGTGGTTGCGCTCGCCGAGGATCACCCGTTCGGCTGGTTCACCACGCTGTTCGATGACGGCGACGAGCAGACGCTGGTCGCCTTCGGACGCGACGGCGCGGACGTCCGTGACGACCTCGAGTGGGCGCAGCGCGAACTCGGCCGGGTGTTTCCGGAGGCGACGGTCGTCGAACTGTCGTACCACGACTGGAAGGCCGACGAGTTCGCGCAGGGCACGTGGGCGATTCATCGGCCGGGCTGGTACGCGAACCACCACGCCGCGATGCAAGAGCCCGAGGGGCGCGTGATCCTCGCGAGCGCCGACATCGCCGACGGCTGGGCGGGCTTCGTCGATGGTGCGCTCGAGTCGGGCAAGCGCGGCGGGCGCTGGGCGGCCGCGCAGGACTGATCAAGACCGTTTCCAGACCATAACCAGACCGATTTGCAAATTGGTCTGATATTCGGTACCTTCCGGTCCGTATCCTCGGAAGGCATCGATGTACGACTACGGATTCTTCTCGTACGACTCGAAGGCGGACATGCTGGAGCGCTCCCGCGCGTTCTGGAATCCCGACAAGACCGACTTCTGGCAGGACGCCGGCATCGACCTCGTGATCGATCGCCGCGAGGGCTACTACCTCTGGGACATGGCCGGCCGCCGCCTGATCGACGTACACCTCAACGGCGGCACGTACAACCTCGGCCATCGCAACCCCGAGCTGATCGCCACGCTCGAGCAGGCCATGCAGCACTTCGACATGGGCAACCACCACTTCCCGTCGCTCGCACGCACTGCGCTGGCCGAGGCGCTCGTCAAGACGTGCGCTCCGAACATGCGCCGCGTGATCTACGGCGCCGCGGGCGGCGAGGCGATCGACATCGCCATCAAGACGGCGCGTCACACCAAGCAGCGCCGCAAGATCGTCTCGCTGATCAAGGCGTACCACGGCCACACCGGCCTCGCCGTCGGCACCGGTGACGACCGCTTCTCGAAGCTGTTCCTCGCCGACCACCCCGAGGAGTTCATCAACGTCCCGTTCAACGATCTCAACGCGATGGAAGACGCGCTCAAGGGCCGCGACGTCGCCGGGGTCCTGATCGAGTCGATTCCCGCGACCTACGGCTTCCCGCTCCCCGAGCCCGGCTACCTCCAGGGCGTCAAGCGCCTCTGCGAGCAGTACGACACGCTCTACATCGCCGACGAGGTGCAGACCGGCCTGATGCGCACCGGCGAGATGTGGTGCAT
>CAINDT010000089.1 GCA_903847495.1 uncultured Actinomycetes bacterium | reverse complement strand
GCTGTCCCACTGGCGCGACTTCTTGGCCAGTGCCTTCTGCAGGCGCTTGAGCGCGGGGATCGTCTTCTCGACGGTCATCGTGTACGCGGCGATGTGCATGGCGGTCGGGAACGTGTCGTTCGACGACTGGCCCATGTTGACGTGGTCGTTCGGGTGGATCGGCTCCTGCGAGCCGAGCTTGCCGCCGACGAGCTGGATGCAGCGGTTCGAGACGACCTCGTTGACGTTCATGTTCGACTGCGTGCCCGAACCGGTCTGCCACACGTAGAGCGGGAAGTCCTCGTCGAGCTGGCCGGTGATGACCTCGTCGCAGACGCGCTCGATCAGCTTGCCCTTCCACGCCGGCAGGCGGCCATGGCGCGTATTGACGATCGCGGCGGCCTTCTTGACGTAGCCGTACGCGTGGTAGACCTCGTGCGGCATGCGGTCGTTGCCGATGTTGAAGTGGATCAAGCTGCGCTGCGTCTGCGCGCCCCAGTAACGGTCGGCGGGGACCATCACCGTGCCGAGGCTGTCGAACTCGCGGCGCTCGCCACGGGCCTTCAGTCCGATCGGGAGGTTGAGGATCTTCGGTGCACGTTCAGCCATGGTGGTGAGTCTCCGTGGGGCGTCGACGGGTGGGGACGGATGTGCCGTCAGAGGTGGTTTCGCGAGGTCGCGTGTTCAAGCCTAGAAGTGTTCGCTTTCACGCGTGTGACGCTGTGTCCTCTCGCGACGGAGACAGGGACCCGGAACCCCAGCGACTAGCCTGCGATCCGATGGCGAAGGACCGCTACAGCGCTGCCGATATCCGTGTGCTCGAGGGCCTCGAGCCCGTGCGCGTGCGCCCGGGCATGTACATCGGCGGCACCAACAGCCGCGCACTGCACCATCTGATCTGGGAGGTCGTCGACAACGCCGTCGACGAGGCGCTGGCCGGCCGCTGCTCGAACATCGTCGTCGAGATCGCCGACGGCGAGGTGATCACCATCACCGACGACGGCCGCGGCATCCCGGTCGATATCCACCCCGAGCAGAAGGTCTCCGCGCTCGAGCTCGTCTTCACGAAGCTGCACGCCGGCGGCAAGTTCGGCGACGGCGGCTACAAGGTCTCCGGCGGTCTGCACGGCGTCGGCGCATCGGTGACGAACGCACTCTCCGAATGGCTCGAGGTCGAGGTGCGGCGCGACAAGCGGCTCTGGTCGCAGCGCTACCAGCGCGGCGTGCCCGACGGCCCGGTCAAGGACGTACGCGCGCTCGAAAAGGGCGAGGGCACCGGCACGACCGTGAAGTTCACGCCCGACCGCACGATCTTCGACAAGAACGCGCACCTCTCGAACACGACGGTGCAGCAGCGCCTGCGCGAGAAGTCGTTCCTCGTCCGCGGTCTGTCGTTCACGCTGCGCACGCCCGACGGCGCCGAGCACACCTACAAGAGCGACAACGGCCTGGCCGACTACGTGCACGAGCTCAACGAGAGCCGTGACGTCGCGCACCCGACGATCATCTCGCTTAACGGCGAGTCGGGTGGCATTCCGATCGAGATCGCGCTGCAGTGGACGATGGGCGCCGACGATCGCGTCTACTCCTTCTGCAACGTCGTCAACACCGTCGATGGCGGCGCGCACGTCTCCGGTCTGCGCCGCGCGCTGACGCGCGTGCTCAACCAGGCCGCCTACGACGCGGGCCGCCTGAAGAAGGACAAGGGCGAGTCGCTCGACGCCAAGGACGTCGCCGACGGCCTGACCGGCGCGATCTCCGTGATGCTCGAGGACCCGCAGTTCGAGGGCCAGACGAAGGGACGCCTCAACAACCAGGAGGCGCAGACCTCCGTGGCTGCCTTCACCGGGCAGGCGCTGGCCGACTGGCTGGCCGACAAGAAGAACGCCGACGACGCGAAGAAGATCCTCGACCGCGTCGTGCTGGCCCGCGACGTCCGCCTCGCCAAGGCGAAGATCTCGAAGAAGCTCCGCAACGCGGCGACGTCGATCATGAGCGACTCGAATCTGCCCGGCAAGCTCGCCGACACGATCGACAACCCATCGATCCCCAACATCGAGCGCGAGATCTTCATCGTCGAGGGCGACTCCGCCGGTGGCAGCGCCAAGCAGGCGCGCGACAACGCCACGCAGGCGATCCTGCCGATCCGCGGCAAGATCCTCAACGTGCTCGGCGCCAAGAACGGCAAGGCCTTCGACAACGCCGAGGTCGATTCGATCCTCGTGGCACTCGGCGGCCGCAAGGACGTGATCGGCTCCGCGCTTGTCGCCACGCTCGAGGAAGAGCAGCTGCGCTACGGCAAGGTCGTGATCACCGCCGACGCCGATGCCGACGGCGCGCACATCACCAACCTGCTGATCACCCTGTTCCACGAGCTGTTCCCCGACCTCCTGGCCGGCGGCCGCGTGTTCCTGGCCCGCCCACCGCTGTTCCGCATCTCGCTCAAGGACGGGTCGGCCGTCTACGTGCACACCGAGGAGGAGCTGCGCGACACGCTCGCCAAGACGAAGCGCACCGGCGACAACGTCACGCGCTTCAAGGGCCTCGGCGAGATGAACCCCGATCAGCTGCGCGAAACGGTGTTTGACCCGGCGACGCGTCGCCTGCAGCAGATCTCGATCGAGGACGCGGCCGAGGCGGCCAAGACGGTCGATCTCGTGATGGGCTCCAACCCCGCCCCGCGCCGCGCCTGGCTCGAAGAGTCGGCCGCCGATTCCGAGGTGCTGGTGTGAGCCGCAAGAAGGCGAATCCGGACGACGCGCAGCTCGATCTCTCCGTCGAGGAGGCCGACGAGCCGACGGCGGAGCACGACGTGATCGACGACGCGCCTGTGATCGACGCGGCCGCGACCGAGGTGCTGGTCGACGTCGCGGACGCGGACCCAGAGGACGGCGACGAGGACGGCGAGCCCGACGCGGGGGGCGGCGACGGGGACGGCGGCGAAGACGACGGCAGCGGCATCGCGCGCCTCGACTGGGACGGCGACTCGATCGACGCCTCCGACGCGCTGCTCGAGCGCGCGCTGTCGTACGGCATGTACGTGAACCTCGGGCGCGCCCTGCCCGACGTGCGCGACGGCCTCAAGCCGGTGCAGCGCCGCATCATCCACGCGATGGACGAGCTCGGCGGCCGCGCAGGTCGCCCGTACCAGAAGTCCGCGCTGACGGTTGGCCACGTCATCGGCAACTACCACCCGCACGGCGACTCCGCGGTCTACGACGCGATGGTGCGCATGGCGCAGGGCTTCGTGCTCAACGTGCCGCTCGTCGACGGCCAAGGCAACTGGGGCAGCGTCGGTCCGAAGGAGTACTCGGACCCGCCGGCCGCCTACCGCTACACGGAGGCGCGCCTCTCCCCCGCCGCGACTGCCTGGCTGTCCGACCTGCGCCCCGAGATCGTGCGCGAGTACCAGCCGAACTTCACGGAGAAGAAGCAGGAGCCGTGGGTCCTGCCCGTCACGTTCCCGAATCTGCTCGTCAACGGCTCGCGCGGCATCGGCTGGTCGATGGCCTGCGAGGTACCACCCCACAACCTCGCCGAAGCGTGCGCCGCCGCGATCAAGCTGGCCGAGAACCCCGACGCATCGCTCAAGGACCTGCTCAAGGTCATGCCCGGCCCCGACTTCCCGACCGGCGGCATCGTCGTCGACCCCGAGGGACTGCTCGAGGCGTACGAGAAGGGCCAGGGCACGATCCGCCTGCAGGCGCGCTTCCACACCGAACAGCTGTCGGGCGGCGTGCAGGCGCTCGTCATCACCGAGCTCCCCTACGGCGTCTCGCCCGACCAGATCGTGGCCGAGGTCGTGAAGGCCGCGCGCGCCGAGAAGATCCGCGACGTCACCGAGATGCCGAAGAACCTGACGGACCGCACCGGCACCCGCGTCCAGATCCGCTGCAAGCGCGGCGGGTCGCTCGATCGGCTGATCAGCGACCTCTTCCGCACCACCTCGCTCCGCGTGACGGTGGGCATCAACATGACCGTCCTCGTCGAGGGTACGCCGCGCCAGATCGGCCTGCGCGAGGCGCTCGACCGCTTCGTCGACTTCCGCTTCACGATCGTCGTCAACCGTCTCGAGTACGAGCGTGACGAGCTGCTGCGGGAGCTGCATCGCCTGATCGCCCTGCTCGCCGCCCTCGACGCAATCGACGCCGTGATCAAGATCGTGCGCGGCTCCGAGGACGACGATGACGCCAAGGCCAAGCTGATCGCCAAGCTCAAGGTCACGCCGCACGGGCAGACGAAGGCCGTGCCGATCGACGACGAGCAGGCGCAGTGGATCATCGACATGCCGATCAAGCGCCTGGCGCGCCTCAACCGCCTCAAGCTCGAGGAGGAGCGCAAGCAGAAGGGCGACCGCGTCGACGAGATCGGGCGCATCCTCGAGTCGCACGACGAGCTGAAGAAGATCGTCGTCGGCGAGCTGAAAGAGGCCGCGGCGCTGTCTGGCCCGCGCCGCACGGTACTGGGCGGCGAGGGCTCGACGATCGCGGCCGCGCCGGTGCAGGGCAAGGGCGCGTCGGCCAAGTCGGTCGCCGTGTTGAGCGGCCCGAGCACCGAGGTGTGGCTCGGCGCGACCAAGAACGGCCTATTCGTCGCGCAGTCGCGGGCCTCGGCACCAACCGCCTACCCCGTCGACGTGCAGCCGGGCGACCGCCCGCTGCAGCTGATCCACTCCGACACGGATCAGGAGCTCCTGTGCTTCACGACCGACGCCGAGGTGGCGCGTGTGCGGCTCAACGAGCTGCCGCTGTCGTCGCGCGCGGTGCGCGGCCAGAAGCCGATCCAGATGTCGCGCGGCCAGGAGCTCGTGGCCCTCGCCACCGCCGACGCGCCGTTCCTCCTGCTCGTCACCGAGCAGGGCGAGGTGAAGCGCTGCACGCCCGACTCGCTGCCCGGCGCGCACGCCACGCTGGGCGCGGCAATGGCGCTGCCCGACAACGATCGCCTCGTCGCCGTCGTGCCGCACGCTGAGGGCGACGACGTGCTGCTCGTCACTGCCGGTGGCAAGGTGCTGCGCACCGCAGCCAAGCCGCTGCGCGTCGTCAAGAGCGCCTCAGCCGGCGGCGTCGCGGGCATGAAGCTCGCGCCGGGCGATCGCATCGTCTCGGCCTGTGCCGTCACACCGGGCGACCTCCACGTGGCGCACGAGAGCGGTTTCGGCAAGCGCGTCTCGATTGCCGATATTCCGTCAAAGGGCCGTGGCGGCGGCGGCGTCGCACTCGCCGCACCCGACAAGCCGACCAAGGAGCCCGCCGGTCCGGTCGCGGCGATCCGTTGCGCCGAGGGCGAGCCGCAGGCGATCCTGATGTCCGGTCAGATCAGCAAGGTGCCGGCCTCGGAGGCCGTCAACCGCGCGACCGTCTCGCGCCCGCTCGTCGACGTGGTCGTCGGCGACGAGGTCGTCGGGCTCGCGTAGCCCCTAGACCGGCAGCCAGAGCGCGTCGTGGCCGACCGCCACGCGCCGCGCCTTGCCATTTGCGGCGAGCGAGATCAGATCCCACTCCGTCGCCGCGAGATCGGGATCGTCGTTGCGCGCGCACTTGAGCAGCGCGACCTCGTAGGTGGTGAGACCGCGCGGGAAGGCGGGCAGCGTCTCCTCCGGGCCAGCCGGGCCGCGCTGCGGCAGGGACGGCTCGAGGTTCGCGATGCAGACGTCGTAGGCGGCCAGCGGCTGCCACCCGGCGGCCACGAGCATCTCGCCGTCACGGCTGAAGGTGAGGCTCGGCGCGGTGTACCGCTCCTCGCCGTCCGTATCGGCCGTCTTGCCCTGCGCCATGGCGGGCGGCAGGATCGTGCGCGACTCGCGCTTGTCGGCGAGGTACGCCTCCTCGACCGCCGGGTCGTCAAGGCCCGCCAGCACGGCATCGGCATCGATACCGGGGACGCTGCGGACGATCGGCTCGAGCACCTCGAGCGAGTCGTGCGGGCGCGGGTCCGTGAACCACGAGAAGCGCATCGCGCGCATCACCGCGTCGGCTGCGTCGTGACCTTGGCGCCGGGCGCTGACGATCAGCCGGCAGGCCAAGCCGGTCGCCGCGGGGCGCTCACGTGGCGCAGTCGCAAACGGCATGCCGAAGCGGTCGCGGAACTCGATGTGCCACTGCGTCATCTTCTCGCCCGTGTAACCGGCATCGATGTAGCGCTGCGGATCCTCGGCGAGGCCGATCATGCAGGTGCGCCAGGTGAGCCCATCGCCGTAGCGCCACTCGAGCGCGCGGATGAAGGGCTCGGCGGAGTACGCCCACGGGCAGCCCGGATCGGTGTAGTGGACGACGTCGATGGCCATGGGTGGAGCGTACCTGCACGTACGCTTCCGCCGTGACGACGCGCGTATCCGACCGCCGTATCTTCGCGCTCGCGATCCCGGCGCTCGGGTCGCTGGCGGCCGAACCGCTCTACCTGCTCGTCGACACCGCCGTCGTCGGCCACCTCGGCAAGGAGTCGCTCGCGGGGCTCGCCGTCGGCGCTGCGCTGCTGGGCAATGCGATCTGGCTGATGAACTTCCTCGCGTACGGCACCACGAGTCGCGCCTCGCGACTGTTCGGCGCCGGTCGGCGCCAGGAGGCCGTCGAGCGTGGCGTGCAGGCAACGTGGCTCGGGGCAATCGTCGGCGTCCTCCTGCTGATCGTCCTGCAGGTGTTCGCCGATCCACTCACGGGCCTGATCGCGGGCGACCACCCCGAGACGCAGGCCGCTGCACTCGGCTGGCTGCGCATCGCGCTGTTTGGCGTTCCCTTCGTGACGATCGTGCTGGCCGGCTGCGGCTGGCTGCGCGGCGTGCAGGATCTCCGCAAGCCGCTTGTCTACCTGATCGCCTCGAACATCGTCAGCGCGGCTCTCGCGCCCCTGCTTGTCTACGGCTTCGACCTTGGCCTGAATGGCTCTGCCTACGCGAACGTCGTCGGGCAGATCTTCGCCGCCGCACTGTTTCTGCAAGCCCTCCTGCGCGAGCAGGTCTCGCTGCGCCCCTACCGCGAGGGCCTGATCGAGCAGCTCGGCGCCGCGCGTGATCTCGGCATCCGCACGATCGCGCTCGAGAGCACGTTCCTGAGTGCCACTGCCGTCGCCTCGCGGCTCGGCCCCGAACAGGTGGCCGCACACCTGATCGCGATCCAGCTCTGGTACTTCCTCGCGCTCACGCTCGACGCCTTCGCGATCGCGGCGCAGGCGCTGATCGGCGAGCTGCTCGGGGCGGACGACATCGCCGCCGCGCGCGCCACCGCCCGACGCCTCTGCCAGCTGGGAGCGATGGTCGGTGCGGTCTTCGGCGCGATCATCCTCGCAGGCTGGCGCATCATCCCCCGCCTGTTCACCAATGACGATGACGTCGTCGACGCGACCGGCGCCGCGTGGATCTGGTTCGGCGGGATGCAGCCCTTCGCCGGCGTGGTCTTCGCCATCGACGGCATCCTCGTCGGCGCAGGCGACACAGCCTTTATGCGGAACTTCACCCTCGTCGCCGTGCTGGGCGGGTACCTTCCCTGCATGCTCGGCACGATCTTCCTCGGCTGGGGCCTGACCGGCCTCTGGGTCGGCATCACGCTGTTCATCCTGATCCGCTTCGGCCTCGGCGGTGCCCGCACGTGGCGTGGCGCGTGGGCGATCGGCGGCGCCACGACGTGACCCCGACGTTCGGGGCGGCGCTGCGCGTGTGGCTGCGGCTCGGCTGCATCTCGTTCGGCGGGCCGATCGCGCAGATCGACCTGATGCACCGCGAGGTCGTGGAGCGCCGCGGCTGGATCGACGAGCGCTCGTTCCTGCACGCGCTGCGCCTCTGCACAGCGCTGCCCGGTCCCGAGGCGCAGCAGCTCGCGTGCTACCTCGGGTACCGGCTCCACGGCGTGCGCGGTGCGCTGGCGAGCGGCGGGCTCTTCATCCTCCCCTCACTGCTGCTGATCATCGCGCTGTCGTGGATCTACATGGCATTTGGCGAGACGGGCGTCGTGACCGGCATCGTGCGCGCACTCGGCGGTGCCGTCGTGGCGCTCGTGGTCGCCGCCGGCATCCGGATGGGACGCAAGGTCGTGCGGACGCGCTGGACGCTCGCCATCGCGGTCATCGCCGGCGTCTCGATGCTGCTCGGCGCGCTGTTCCCGATCCTCGTAGTGCTCGGCGCGCTGGCGGGGTACCTGATCGGGCGCTTCCGCCCCGCCGCGCTCGTGCCGCTCGAGGACCAGGAGGATCCAGGCGAACCGCCCCACCCCGTCGACCGACCAGCCCTCATCCGTCGCGCGGTGATCGGCACCGCGATCTGGCTCGGCGCACTGGTCGCACTGCTCGCCGTCGGCGGCGTGGTCGCCGAACTGACGGGGTTCTTCACGATCGTGGCGCTCGTGACCTTCGGCGGCGCGTACGCCGTGCTGCCCTTCGTGGCGGCTGCCGCCGTCGGGCGCTTCGGCTGGCTGACACCGGAGCAGATGATCGCCGGCCTCGCGCTCGGCGAGACAACACCAGGTCCGCTGATCATGGTCAACTCGTTCGTCGGCTTCGTCGCCGGCTGGACCACGCTGGGCGGCGCGGCTGGCGGCATCACCGGCGCCCTCGTCGCCACCTTCGCCACGTTCGCACCGTCATTCCTGATGATCTCGGTCGGCGCACCGCTGATCGAGCACGTCCCGCGGCGCGGCCCGGTTGCCGATGCGCTGGCGGCGCTCCAGGGCGTGGTGGCCGGCGCGATCGCCGTCCTCGTGGTCTATCTCGCCGACCACGCGCTCCTGCGTGACGGCGGGTTCGACGTGCTCGCAGCCGCGATCGCCATCGCCGTCTTCGTGCTCCAGCGGCGGGGAGTGCCCGTACCCGTCCTCGTTGTGGCGGCTGCCGTGATCGGCGCGATCGTGGGTCTGATCGGCCCCTCCGTCGGTCTCCTCGCCTGACGCCGACCCCGTGGCATGATGCCGCCATGACGCGCACCGATCCTCTCAACGCGCGCCGTCCGCTTCCGGGCGTCGACGGCGTCGAGTACTTCGCCCTGGCCGCCTGCGACGAGGCTGGCATCGACACCTCGAAGCTCCCGTACACCGTGCGGGTCCTGCTCGAGATGCAGCTTCGCCACTCGACCGGCCCGCACGTCTCCGAGGCCGACATTCGCGCCCTCGCCGCCTGGCCCGCCCCTGCGCCGGAGGGCACCTCGGTGCCGTTCATCCCGTCGCGCGTGATCCTGCAGGACTTCACTGGCATCCCGACGATCGCCGACCTCGCCGCGATGCGCGACGCGCACGCCAAGCTCGGCGGCGACCCCGGCGCCATCGACCCGCTCGTGCCCGTTGACCTCGTGATCGACCACTCGGTGCAGGTCGACACCTTCGGCACCAAGTACGCGTTCGAGAAGAACGTCGAGCGCGAGTACGAGCGCAACGGCGAGCGCTACCGCTTCTTCCGCTGGGGCCAGGGCGCCTTCGG
>CAINDT010000088.1 GCA_903847495.1 uncultured Actinomycetes bacterium | reverse complement strand
GAGGCCAACGATCTCGGCATCGTCTCGCTCCTCGCCGCCCAGCCCCTGGTGATCGAGCCCTACGGCGAGAATCGCGCCATGGGCAGCATGGTGCTGATCGACCCGGCGACCAACCGCACCGTTGCGGCCGTCATGGTCGAGTAGGTACTCGTCGAGGCGTAACGCTCGGTGCCGGGCTGTATCCGGCTTGGCTGAAATACAGAGGCCTGCGATCCTCCACCGCAGAACTGCTCGACGGGGGCCACGTGGGTGGTTCGGCAGCTCTGGCAGGTCAAGTAGTCGCCTCGCTCCACACAGCATGAGCGTTCTCCGAGTCCCCTCCGCTCGAAGTTCGGAGCGCCGTACCGACGGCTAAGCGGAGGGAGAGGGCGGAGTGATGAGGGAACTCGCGCAAGGGCAGCTCCACATCGGCCGCCGCGGCCTATCGCACGGACCGTGGGAGGCGAACGTACGCAGTAGCAGCGATGCTGCCCCCACCGGACGGAGTGAAGGTCGTCGTGAGCACGACGTCAAGCGGTCGTTGTTCCAGCCGTACCCGTGCCGCTCGCGTCAGCCGGCAGATGAGGGTCACTGTTCCGACCCTGTGGATGGTGCGTGCCATGGTGCAGACTGTGGTCGCCGCGCGGCCGGCCCCATCCGAGATGCGTGCCACCTGCCGGACCCGGCCGGGGCCGGTCGCGGTGAAGACGGAGCGAATTGCCATTCGCGTCACGCGCGGCGTGCCGATGCGCAGAGCAGGCGCGAGCGACTGCGCGACGCTCGCTGCAGTCTGCTGTGACACGCCGCTGCCGGCCGCGGTATCTGGAGAAGGGGTTGCCGGAGGCGCGGCGGTCGGCGTCACCGGGGCTGATGCGCCGGAAGGATCGGAAGGTGCCGGATCCGCCGAGTGGGCGATCGCGGTGAACGTGTAGGCCGTGCCAGGCGTCAGGTGATGCACGGTGCAGCTCCCGGCCGCTCCCGTCACGGTGCAGGTCTGTCCGCCGGGTGCGGCACTCACCGTGTAACTGGTCGGCGTCTCGCCCCGAGTCGGCGCCACCACGGTGATGGTTGCCGCCTCCGCACCAGCCGCTGCGATCGGTGCCGGAGGTGCTTCGGTGATGTATCCGTAGGTGAAACCGTCAAAGGCGGTATTTCCCTCCCACGGACCAGTGGCGTCACGGTAGCGGAGCAGATGAGTACCCCCCGTATGCCCATCCATGCCGTAGGCCGGGAACGGTGTCGCGTTGCCGCGGACGACGACCACGAGTGGCGGCTGCGTCGTCGGCGTCGTGACGCAGAACGCGCACGATCCCACTGAGGTGATGCCGTCATTGATCGTGAGCCGTTCGAGGCCGGGCATGTCGCAGAATGCGCAGCCGCCGATCGTGCGAACGCTCGGGGGCAGTGTGAGGCTGCTCAGACCTGCCGAGCCGGCAAAGGCCAGGTTTCCGATCGTGGTGACGTGGTCACCAAGTGTCAGTCGGGTCAGGCTCGTGGTCGGCGTGGGCTGGTAGAACGCCTGCAAGCCGATGGTGGTGACGCCATTGCCGATCGTGATCCCGACGACATTCGTGATGCCAAAGAAGGCTTGACCCGAGATGGTCACCACGCTGTCGGGAATGGTGAGCTGCTCGATCGTGGTCAGGTTCTGCAGAGCGTAGGAGTCGATCACGGTGACGGGCAGGTACTGCACATTCGGACCTGTATCGACGTCGATCAGCGAGGGGATGTCCAGCGAGGTGCGACTATTGATCACACCGGACACGTAGCCGGTGATCGTCACGGCGTTTGCCGGGCTGCCGGTGGTTGCCCATTGCAGCCCATCCGTGGTGCCCGTCGTCGCGGACGCCGTCGGCGCGACCGCAGCGAGACCACCGACCGTGAACATGAACGCGGTGAGGGCGAGCCTGCGAATCGAGCGCATGATGAACTCCTGATCTGCGGGCGCAGCGTACAGCAGTCGGACCTGCTCGCTGAGTGGGCACGGAGCGTCGGGAATCCGGCTCACGGCGTGTGTCGGCTGCTCCGTGCTCGGCGCCGGACTACGTCCGGCTTTGGCCTTGCCGTTGGGGGAAGGACCTGTGGTCCTTCGCCAACGGCGGGTTATAGACCCTTCTTTGCCTTGTCGAGGCGGCGCCGCAGGTTGGGGTCGAGTTCGACCTTGCGCAGGCGGACGGCGTCGGGGGTGACCTCGACGCACTCGTCTTCGGCGATGAACTCGAGGGCCTGCTCGAGCGAGAGGTGGCGCGGGGGCGTCAGGCGCACGAGCTCCTCGGCGGAGGCGGCGCGCATGTTCGTCAGCTTCTTCTCGCGCGTCGGGTTGATCTCCATGTCGTCGCTGCGCGCGTTGAGGCCGATGATCATGCCGTTGTAGACGTCGATGCCCGGCTCGATGAACAACTCGCCGCGCTCCTGGAGCGTCATCAGCGCGTGCTCAGTCGCCACGCCCTGGCGGTCGGCGATCAGCGAGCCATTCTGGCGCGAGCGGATCTCGCCGTGCCACGGCTCGAAACCCTCGAGGACGTGGTGAAGCTGGCCGGTGCCACGGGTCTCGGTCAGGAACTCGGTGCGGAAGCCGATCAGGCCGCGTGCCGGGACGATCTCCTCGATGCGGACCCAGCCGGCACCGTGGTTGACCATCTGCTCCATGCGGCCCTTGCGGATGCCGAGCATCTGGATGACGACGCCGGAGTACTCCTCGGGCACGTCGATCGCGAGGCGCTCCATCGGCTCGTGGCGCTTGCCGTCGATCATGCGCGTGACGACCTGCGGCTTGCCGACGGTCAGCTCGAAGCCCTCGCGGCGCATGGTCTCGACGAGCACGGCTAGCTGCAGCTCGCCGCGGCCCTGCACCTCCCAGGCGTCCGGGCGATCAGTAGCGGACACGCGCAGCGACACGTTGCCGACGAGCTCCTGCTCGAGGCGCTGCTTGACCATCGTGGCGGTCAGCTTCTTGCCGCTCTTGCCGACGAGCGGGGAGGTGTTGATGCCGATCGTCATCGAGAGACTCGGCTCATCGACGGCGATCACCGGCAGCGGGCGGGCGTCCTCGACGGCGGCGATGGTCTCGCCGATCGTCACCTCGGGAATGCCGGCGATGGCGACGATGTCGCCCGGGCCGGCCTCATCGGCGGGCAGGCGCTCGAGCTCTTCTGTGATGTAGAGCTCGGTCAGCTTGACGTTCTCGATCGTGCCGTCGGCGCGGCACCAGGCGACGGTCTCGCCCTTGCGCATCGTGCCGTGATGGATGCGGCAGAGCGCGAGGCGACCCATGTACGGCGAGGCGTCGAGGTTGGTGACGAGCGCCTGGAGCGGGTGCCCCGGGTCGTGCTCGGGCGCGGGCACGTGCTTGAGGATCGTCTCGAACAGCGGCTCGAGGTTGTCGTGCAGCTGGTCCGGACCGTCGTTCGAGGCGTGGCCGGCGCGCGCGTTCGTGTAGACGATCGGGAAGTCGATCTGCTCTTCGGTGGCGTCGAGGTCGAGGAACAGCGCGTACGTCTCGTCGAGGACCTCGGCGATGCGCGCGTCGGGGCGGTCCACCTTGTTGATCACCAGGATCACGGGCAGGTGCGCCTCGAGTGCCTTGCGCAGCACGAAGCGCGTCTGCGGGAGCGGGCCCTCGCTGGAGTCGACCAGCAGGACGACGGCGTCGACCATCGTCAGGCCGCGCTCAACTTCACCGCCAAAGTCGGCGTGGCCCGGCGTGTCGATGATGTTGATCTTCGTGTCGCCGTACCGGATCGCCGTGTTCTTGGCGAGGATGGTGATGCCCTTCTCGCGCTCGAGATCGTTGGAGTCCATGACGCGCTCGGCGACGTCCTGGTTGGCGCGGAAGGCGCCCGACTGCCACAGCATGGCGTCGACGAGCGTCGTCTTGCCGTGATCGACGTGCGCGACGATCGCGATGTTCCGGATCGAGTCGCGGCGTTCCACTGGGGACGCAGTCTACGTCGGCTCGGGTTGCGACCACGCCGGTCGGCTGGCGGTGTGCAGTGCGGTGCTGCCTTCACCGACTCGTCTCCACGTCATCCGCGAGGTGCGGCACGATGAGGCGATGCGTCGTCTCCTCCTGCTTGCCGGGGTCCTGCTCCTCGCCCTGCCCGCAGGGGCGCAGGCCGGAGCGCGAGCGGTCGAGGACCCGTCGGCACAGCCCGACGTCGAGCCGGTCACGATCCGCCGCGAAGTCGGGACGGCCGTGCTGCTGCGCTCGTGGTACACCTCGTGGAACGGTCGTGTGCGCACCCTGCTGATCGCCTACCCGCGGTCCGCGCCGGCAATCGGCGCACCATTGCTGGTCACCAACCATCCCGCGGGGATGAGCATGATCTGTACCGATGAGGTCGCGCTCGCGGCCGTTCGCGCCGGGTATGCCCTTGCCTGTCTGTCGGGCCAAGGTGTTGTGACGCGCGCGTTTTCGTACGGCTCAGCTGGCCAGATTGCCGACCTTGCGCGCGCACCCCAGCTGGTTGAGTCGCGCATCCCGGACATCCGGCTCGATCCAACGCGGCAGTACCTCGCGGGGTCGTCGATGGGCGGCACCGAGGCACTGCTGGTCGCACTGCGATATCCCTCGGCGTACGACGGCGTGGCCTCGCTCGACCCGGTCACCGACCTCGCCCGTCGCCACGCATCGCTCCCGCTTAGCCGCCGACCATTGCTCGAGGCCGAGTGCGGCGGCACGCCAGCGATGCGCCCGGAGTGTTACGCGGTGCGCAGTCCCATCGAGGTTCTGCCCCACGCGCAGGGCCTACCGCGGCACCTCATCGTCTGGTACTCCGATCGCGATCCCGTCTCCGGCGAGCCCTTCCAGGTGCCGGCCTTCGTTGCTGCCCTAGAAGCACGGGGCCTCCCGGGGAAGGTCGACGTGCGTGTGGGAGATTGGGGGCACGGCGCGCTGTGGGATCGCACGGGCTACCGCCGCGCCTGGCTGAAGGCGCTCGGCCTTCCGGCGCACGGTGCGCGCTGACGCGGCTACGTCCGTTTGCGGACCCTTGACGCGAAGCCTCAGCGCGCCGACGCTTCGGGCGACCCCACGAGAGGAGCGGAGCGATGTGCGGTGATCTGAAGCTGGTGTTCGAGTCGATGCAGACTGTCGAGGGACGGCAGGTGTCGAAGAGCCCGTGGGGCAAGGAGGATCAGATCGGCCGCCTCAACTGGATGAATCCCGCCGGGCAGGCCGAGCTGCTGGCAAGGCTCGACGGCTCGAAGGTGTTCGACCTCTCGGTCGACTACTTCAAGGGCATGCCCTCGTGGATCGCCGCGGGCGATCCCGTCTACGACATCTGGATGACGCATACGCCCGACGGCGCGGTCATCGACGGTCTGGCGGGCGTCGACCCCAAGCTGCTCGAGACGTACTCGTACGCGGGCGACGCGATTCAGATGTACACGCACTGCGGCACGCATCTCGACACCCTCAACCACTTCGGCTACGACGGCATGTTCTGGAACGGCTGGAACCAGAAGGCCAACCTCGGCAGCCGCCACTGGCTTGTCGGTGGCGCGGAGCACTACCCGCCG
>CAINDT010000087.1 GCA_903847495.1 uncultured Actinomycetes bacterium | reverse complement strand
GTAGCCGCCGACGGACTCACGCCATTCGATCGCGGCCGTGAGCCCGACCAACGCCGTGTGGGTGACCGTCCCGGGCTCGAAGCGACGCGCGTTGCCCCACATACGGGGGCCGTCGGGCGTCTTCTGCATGGTCGGGTAGCCCGGGAAGGCAGGCTTGATGCGATCGAGCGAGCCGGGGTTGACCCATAGACCGCCGGTGCCCGACGGGCCGCACAGCCACTTCTGCCCGCTGATCGTGTAGAAGTCGCAGCCCAGCGTCTGCACGTCGACGGGGATGCAGCCGGGGCCCTGCGCCGCGTCCACGAGGAAGACCGCGCCATGGTCGCGCACGATCTCCGACATGCGCGGGATCGGCATGATGCGCCCCGTCGTCCAGATCACGTGCGATACCGCGACCAGCTTCGTGCGTGGCGTGAGCGCATCGGCAATCACCTGTGCCGGATCATCGGCGTACGTGATGGGCACGACGATCACCTCGATGCCGCGGCGCTCGCCCATCACCTGCAGCGGCACCGTCAAGCCCGGGTGCTCGAAGTCGCCGATCACAACCTGGTCGCCCGGCTGCCAGTCGATGCCGCCGACCACGAGGTTGAGGCCATCACTGGTGCAGTGCCCGAGCGCGATCTCGCTCGACGGCGCGTTGACCACGCGTCCCATCGCGGCGCGGGCCGCCTCCTCGATCGCGGACTGCTCCGCGTAGCGGTCGTCGCCGATTCGCCCCACGTTCCAGACGCCCTCGATGTGCGCGTTCATCGCGTCCTTCACCGCGAGCGGGAACGGCCCGAACGTGCCGGTGTTGAAATACACGGCGTTCGTGACGGAGGGCATCTGGCTGCGGATCAGTGCGGTATCGACCATGGGTGGCAGCGTAGTGCCTCGGCGCCGGTAGCATCCGAGACATGTTCCGCCGCAAGCGCTTCGGAGAGCTCATCAAGATGCAGTTGGACGTCTTCGCGATTGATCACGCCGATCGCCTGCAGTCGCTGCGCAACGCGCTCGAGCAGTACCGCGCCTCCGACCGCTACGACGCCGAGGAGCGCTACGGCGACTACGCAGACGAGATCGACTGGGCCGCCGAGGAACTGGCGGAGATGCGTGATGCCTACGCCGCCACGATCGATCCCGAGCTGGTCGAGCAGTACGAGCGCGAGTTCTCGAAGGCCGTCCACAGGACCTATCCGCCGATCGCGGTGATCCTGGACACCCTCTGATGTTCGACCACGGCCTGTTCGAGGAGTGGATCCGGACGTGGGGCTACGTCGCGGTCTTCATCCCGCTGATGCTCGAGACGGCGGGCATCCCCTTCCCCGGCGGCACGATCCTGCTGATCGCCTCCGCCGCCGCATCCCGCGGGCTGCTGAATCCGTTCATCGTCGCAGCCGTCGCCTCGCTGGCCGCGATCATCGGCGACAACATCGGATACTGCATCGGCCGTTTCGGCGGCCGGAGGCTGATCGATCGCCTCAGCCGCTTCGAGCGCGTCGCCGCCGGTGTCGCCTGGAGCGAGCAGTTCTTCGCGATCCACGGCGGTAAGGCCGTCGTGCTGGCCCGCTGGACGGCTGGGCTGCGCATCTTCGGCGCGTGGATCGCCGGCATGAGCAGCATGCGCTGGCGTACGTTCTTTCTCTGGAACGTCCTCGGCGGCGTCACCTGGGCCTGCTCGCTCACCGCGATCGGCTACGCGTTCGGCGAATCGATCCAACGGGTGGAGAGCGTGATGGGTGTCGGCGGCGCGATCGTGTTCGCCGCGATCGTGATCGTCGTCGCGGTGATCCTGCTTCGTCGGCTCCAGCGGCGCCAGCAGGCGCGTGCTCAAGCGCTGTTGGAGCGCAAGTTCCCCGACGCGCGCGAGGACTAGGCGAGCGCGACGACGACGCGGCCCGGGGCCGACTCGACCACGCGGGGTGCCGACGAGAGCGTGTCGACCTGCGCGCAGCGCATGACGTCGGGCTCGAGGCCGGTGCCGTCAAGGTCGCGGGCGCTCTGGCTGTCCTCGAGCGCGGCGAGCGCGAGCGGATAGGCGTTCGCGATCGCGATTGCGGTGCGCGCGCCGTCGGTCGGGAAGGCCTCGGGCAGCGCGTGGAGAATGCGCTGCATCAGCACACCGGCCACGTAGGCG
>CAINDT010000086.1 GCA_903847495.1 uncultured Actinomycetes bacterium | reverse complement strand
TCACCCTCCTCAGCAGCAGGCGCCTCATCGGCAGCAGCCTCGGCGGCGGGAGCCTCCTCGGCAGCGGCCTCGGCGGGAGCCTCGGTCTCGACGGCGGGCGTCTCGACCACGGTCTCCTCAACCACAGCCTCGGTCACGACGGCCTCGGCGACCGGCGTCTCGTCGACCACGATCTCCTCCACCACGGTCTCCTCGACCACGGGGGTCTCGGGCTTCGGACGCGCGCGACGGCCGGCCGGAACCGACGGACCGCTGAGACGCGGCTGGTTCGGACCACCGGGACCGCCACCACCCTGACGGGGACGACGATCGCCACGGTCGCCACCGGCGCCGCGCTCACCGCGCTCGCCATCGCGACCCGGGGCGCCACGGCGACCCTTCGGACGCGCGGGACCGAGCTCCTCGATGGCACCCTTGGCGCCACCCTTGCGGCGACGAGCATCGACCTCGCCCAGACGCGTGGCGTTCTGGTCGTGGCCCTCGAAGCCTTCCGGCATGATCTCGCCCTTGTTGATCCAGACCTTGACGCCAATGCGGCCGTACGTGGTCTTGGCCTCGGCGAAGCCGTAGTCGATATCGGCGCGGAGCGTCTGGAGCGGCACGCGGCCCTCCGAGTACTGCTCCGTGCGGCTCATCTCGCCACCACCGAGGCGGCCGCCGCACTTGATGCGAACGCCCTGGGCGCCGGAGCGCACGGCCGACTGCATCGAGCGCTTCATCGCGCGGCGGAAGGCGACGCGATTCTGCAGCTGCTCCGCGACGGACTGCGCCATCAGGCGCGCGTCCAGCTCGGGGCGCTTGATCTCGTTGATGTTGATCTGCACGGCGCGGCCCGTGATCGCATGGACCTCCTTGCGGAGGGCGTCGACCTCGACACCGGACTTGCCGATGACGATGCCCGGGCGGGCGGTGTAGATGTCGATCGTGATCTTCTGCGAGTCCTTGCGGATATGAATATCCGACAGGCCCGCGTGGCTCAGCTTGTTGTGAATGTGCTCCCGGATCTTGATGTCCTCACCCAGGTAGCGGGCGAACTCGCGATCGGAGCACCAGTTCGACTTCCAGTCGTGAATGATGCCGACGCGGAGGCCGCCAGGATGAACTTTCTGGCCCATGTCTAGCTCTTCTCCTCGTCGGTCTTCTCAGCGGCCGGCTTCTTCGGCGCAGCGGGCTTCTTCGCGGCGGGCTTCTTCGCCGCCGGCGTCTTCTCTGCTGCGTCGTCGGCCGTGGCGGCCGCCGGCTTCTTCGCGGCGGGCTTCTTCGCCGCCGGCTTCTTCTCGGTCGTCGCGTCAGCCGCGGCGGCCTCGGTCTTCTTGGCCGCCGGCTTCTTGGCGGCGGGCTTCTTGGCGGCCGGCTTCTCGTCGGTCGACTCGGCCACCTCGGCGGCACCCGTCTCGACGTTGGCCTCGGCCTTCTTCGACGCGGCGACGCGCTTGGCGCGGGCCGAATCCGACGACGCCTTGGCCGGCGCAGCCGTCTCGGTGCCGTCGACGATCGCGCCGCTCGTCAGCGAGCGAAGCAGGATCGTGATGTGCGTCGTGCGCTTGTTGATGCGGCTGGCACGACCACGGGCACGCGGCTTGAAGCGCTTGATCGTGACGCCCTCGTTGGCGAACGCCTCGTGGATCACGAGGTCGTCCGGCGAGAGGCCGTGGTTGACCTCGGCGTTCGTCACCGCGGAGCGGAGCACGAGCTCGATGTCCTTGGCGACGGCACGGGGCGAGAACAGCAGCTGCTTGCGGGCGTCCAGGACGTTGCGGCCGCGAATGTCGGCAAGCACGAGCCGGGCCTTGCGGGCCGACGAACGCACGTGCTTCGCCTCAGCGCGGACCAGGCCCGTCTTGGCGTAGGAGAATCGCTCGGACGACATCAGCCGCGCCTCGACTGCTTGTCGGCGACATGACCGCGGTAGGTGCGCGTCGGCGCGAACTCGCCGAGCTTGTGGCCCACCATGGCCTCGGAGACGAACACGGGGACGTGCTTGCGCCCGTCGTGGACCGCGATCGTGTGACCGACCATCTCCGGGAAGATGGTGCTGGCACGCGACCAGGTCTTGAGCATCTTCTTTTCCTTGGTGGCGTTCTGCTCCTCAATGCGCTTGAGGAGACGCTCGTCCACGTAAGGACCCTTCTTCGAGGATCGGGACATTTACTTCCTGCCCTTCCCACGGCGGCGGCCGCGGACAATATCAGCGGAGGAGGCCTTCTTCGGGTCGCGGGTGCGACGTCCGAGCGTGGGCTTGCCCCACGGGGTCACAGGGTGGGAGCCCTTGCCCTTGCCTTCGCCACCGCCATGCGGGTGGTCAACGGGGTTCATTGCGGTACCACGGACGCCCGGGCGCTTGCCGGCCCAGCGAGCGCGACCGGCCTTGCCGCCGACCTCGTTCTCGTGCGTCGTGTTGCCGACCTGGCCGATCGTGGCGCGGCAGTGCGCGGACACGCGGCGGAGCTCGCCGGAGGGCAGGCGCAGCAGCGCCGTCTCGGCCTCCTTGGCGACCAGCTGGGCGCTCGTACCGGCGGAGCGGCACATCTTCGCGCCCTGGCCGGGGCGCAGCTCGACGGCGTGCACCGTGGTGCCCGTCGGGATGTTGAGCAGCGGCAGCGCGTTGCCCGGCTTGATGTCGGCCTCGGGACCGGACGACACCATCGCGCCCACCTCGAGGTTGACCGGCGCCAGGATGTACGCCTTGGCGCCGTCCACGTAGTGGAGCAGCGCGATGCGCGCCGAGCGGTTCGGGTCGTACTCGACGGCGGCGACGCGAGCAGGCACGCCGTCCTTGAGCCGCTTGAAGTCGATGATGCGGTAGCGGCGCTTGTGGCCACCACCCTGATGGCGCGTCGTGATGCGACCGTTGTTGTTGCGGCCACCCTTGTTGTGGACCGGCGCGAGCAGGCTCTTCTCCGGCGTCGACTTCGTCACTTCGGCGAAGTCGGACACCGTCATGAAGCGGCGACCCGGCGAGGTCGGGCGGAACGAGCGGACGCCCATTATGCGACTCCCTCGAAGATCGGAATGGACTGGCCCTCGGCGAGCTTGACGATCGCCTTCTTGCCGCCCGGGCGCGTGCCCTTGAACATGCCGCGGCGCTTGGGCTTGGAGGGAACCTTGATCATGCGGACGTCGACGACGGTGACCTTGAAGATCTCCTCGACGGCCTGGCGGACCTGCGTCTTGTGGGCGTCAGGATGCACGTGGAACGTGTACTTGCCGTCCTCGGTCAGCGAGTAGCTCTTCTCGCTCACGACGGGGGCGAGCAGCACCGCGTGGGCTGCAGGGGTGGTCGACTTCATGCCGTCACCTCGTCCTTCTGCTTGGAGGCGTCGAGCGAGGCGGACAGCTCGTCCAGTGCCGTCGTGCTGATCAGCAGGCGACGGGCCCAGAGCAGCTCGGTCAGGCCGACCTCGGTCGGGGTCAGGACGGCCGAGCGCGGGATGTTGCGGAACGACAGTGCCGCAGCCTCCTCCTCGGTGCCGACGACCACGACGAGGGGAGCGACGTTCCAGCCCTCGACGAGCTTGAGTGCGTCCTTCGTCTTGGGCGCGTCGAACGCGCCGGCCTCGAAGATGCCGAGCGAGCCGTTGCCGGCGTGCTGGCTGAGACCCATGCAGCGGGCCTTCTTGTACGCCTTCTTGTTGACCTTCACCGCGTACGAGCGCGGCTGCGGACCGAAGACCACGCCACCGCCGGTGAACTGCGGCGCGCGCGTCGTGCCCTGGCGGGCGCGACCCGTGCCCTTCTGACGGAACGGCTTGACGCGACCGCCGGCGACCATGCCGCGGGACTTCGTCGCGTGGGTGCCCTGACGGCGACCAGCGGCCTCCGCCTTGGCGACCTCATGGAGCAGCCCGGGCGCAACCTCGACGCCGAACACGGCATCGTTGAGGTTGACGGTGCCCTTGCCGCCGATGATGGGAGCAGTCAGCGCCATCAGTGCACGTCCTCTCGAATCTCGACGAGCCCGCCCTTGGGACCCGGCACGGCGCCGGAGACCAGGATCACGTTGCGGCTCGGATCGACATCGATGACCGTCAGGCCGCGCTGCGTGATGCGCTTGTTGCCCATCTGGCCGGCCATGCGCTTGCCCTTGAAGACACGCGACGGCCAGGCCGACTGGCCGATCGAGCCGGGGGCGCGCACGTTGTGCGAGCCGTGGCTGACCGGACCGCGGCTGAAGCCGTGGCGCTTGATCGTACCGGCGAAGCCCTTGCCGACGCTCGTGCCGGAGACCTTGATGTGGTCGCCCGGTCCGAACACGCCGACCGTGATGGCCTCACCCACGTTCATGTCCGTGGTCCCGCGGAACTCCGTCAGGTGACGGTGGGGTCCGACGCCGGCCTTCGCGAGATGGCCGGCCTCCGGCTTGGAGAGGTCCTCGAGATCAACCGCCTGGTACGCGAGCTGAACCCCGTCGTACCCGTCGGCGTCAGACGTGCGCACGCCGACGATCGGGCACGGGCCCGCCTCGATCACGGTGACGGGCAGCCGCGCCCCGTCTTCCGTGAAGAGCTGGGTCATGCCCAGCTTGCGTCCAATGATGGCTTTCATGGTGTTAGAGCTTGATCTCGATGTCGATGCCGGCAGGCAGGTCGAGGCGCATCAGCGAGTCGACCGTCTTCGGCGTGGGGCTATGGATGTCGATGAGCCGCTTGTGGGTGCGGATCTCGAAGTGCTCGCGCGAATCTTTGTCCTTGAAGGGACTGCGGATCACGCAGTAGACGTTCTTCTCGGTGGGCAGCGGGACAGGGCCGGAGACGGTCGCGCCGGAGCGCACCGCCGTCTCGACGATGTCCTTTGCCGACCGGTCCAGCGTCTGGTGGTCGTAGCCCTTAAGGCGGATGCGGATTTTCTGCTCAGCCAAGGGGTTACTTGATGATCTTCGTGACGACGCCGGCACCGACGGTGCGGCCGCCCTCGCGGATGGCGAAGCGGAGACCCTCGTCCATGGCGATCGGCTGGATCAGCTCGACCTTGATGGAGGTGCGGTCGCCGGGGAGGCAGATGTCGGTGCCCTCGGGGAGGACAACCGCGCCGGTCACGTCCGTCGTGCGGAAGTAGAACTGCGGGCGGTAGCCGGACAGGAAGCGCGTGTGACGGCCACCCTCCTCCTTCGTGAGGACGTAGATGTCCGCCTCGAAGTCGGTGTGCGGGGT
>CAINDT010000085.1 GCA_903847495.1 uncultured Actinomycetes bacterium | reverse complement strand
TGTTCGGCCCGTGCGGTGTCTGGGGTATCCCGCTGGCGAACTCGCTGGCCAACATGGTGGTGGTGCCGCTGATGTGGCTTCTGCTGTCACGACGGGTCGGCCAGTTGGACAACCGCGGCGTGCTGCGCAGCACGCTGCGCACGCTCGTCGTGGCGGCCGCGGCCGGCGGCCTCGCCTGGGTTGTCTGGTGGGCGCTCCACACGGCGCTCGGCACCTCGCTGCCGGCGCAGATCGTGGAGGTCGGCGCCGCCGTCGCCATCGCCGGCCTCGCCTACCTCGGCGCAATGCACGTCCTGCGCGTCCCCGAGGCGAGTCGCATCCTCGCACTGGTGCGGCGGCGGCCCGCCGAGGAGGCAGCGTGATGATCCGGCTCGAGCAGCTGCCGTGGCCCCTCGACGCCCTGCTGATCGTGCTGTCCGACTCGCTGGGGCGCTTCCAGCGCCATCGCTGCACGACCGCCGCCGCGGCGATTGCCTTCCACGTGCTGTTCAGCGTGTTCCCGCTGATCCTGCTGATCACCGTCGTCGTGGGCTCGCGCATGCGCAGCGCCGAGGTGCGTGCAGCGATCACCGACGGATTGATGAACGCGCTGCCGCTCGATCCGTCGGCCCGTGATCAGATCGACAATCTGCTGAAGATCGCGAATGCCAACCTGCCCGCGATCGGGGTGATCGGCGCGATCGCCCTCGTCTGGTCCGCCAGCGGCATGCTCGGCAGCGTGCGGGGCGCGATGGAGCTCGCGTGGGAGGGGTTCAGCGGCACGCGCCCGTTCCTGCGCGGCAAGCTCGTGGATGCCGTCCTGCTGACGGTGCTCGTGACCGTGATCCTGTCGTCGTTCCTGATCGGCGTCCTGCTCAGCTTCGTGCCGCAGATCCCGCGCGACGCCCTCGGCAGCAGCGGCTTCTGGCATGACGCCGCGCTGTTCGTGCGCCCGTGGATCAGCCCGCTCGCCTCGCTCGTCTCCAGCATCTTCGTGATGCTGATGGCGTACAAGTTCCTGCCGAAACCGCGGCCCGCCGTTCGCTACGCGCTCGCCGGCGCCGTGATCGCCGGCATCCTGTTCGAGGTCGCGCGCCGCGTGTTCACGATCTACGTCGAGAAGATCGCACGCTACGACCTCGTGTACGGGTCGATCGGCACGATCATCGCGTTCCTGTTCTTCGTCTACATCGCGGCGATCATCCTGCTCTATGGCGCCGAACTCGGAGCCTCCATCCGACGCGTCCACAACGTCGGTCGCCTGCTGCCGGGGAGGAAGGCGAAGCCCGACGCGGCATGACCGGTACCCTGTGGGCGTGGACCAGGACCTGATCCGGAACTTCTCGATCGTCGCGCACATCGACCACGGCAAGTCGACGCTCGCCGACCGCATCCTCGAGATCTCAGGCGCGGTGTCGAAACGCGACATGCAGGACCAGTTGCTCGACTCGATGGATATCGAGCGCGAGCGCGGCATCACGATCAAGGCGCAGGCCGTGCGCGTCCCCTGGGAGCGCAACGGCGTCACGTACCAGCTGAACCTGATCGACACGCCCGGCCACGTCGACTTCACGTACGAGGTCTCACGCTCGCTGGCCGCGTGCGAGGGCGCGCTGCTCGTCGTCGACGCGTCACAGGGCATCGAGGCGCAGACCGTCGCCAACGCGCACCTCGCCATCGACAACGGCCTCGAGATCGTGCCCGTCATCAACAAGGTCGATCTGCCTGCCGCCTATCCCGACGAGGTCGCGCTCGAGACGGCCGAGTTCCTCGGAGACGATCCCGCCAACGTCGTGCGCATCTCCGCGAAGAGCGGCCTCAACGTCAACGAGGTCCTCGACGCCGTCGTCGATCGCATCCCGCCGCCGATGGGCGATCCCACCGCGCCGTCCCGCGCGCTCGTCTTCGACTCGGTCTACGACCAGTACCGCGGCGTGATCGCCTACATCCGCGTGGTGGACGGCGTGCTCAAGAAGGGCGCCACGATCAAGTCGATGGCGACCGGCCAGACGAACGAGATCGAGGAGGTCGGCGTGATGAGCCCGACCATGACCCCGGTCCAGCAGCTCGGCGCGGGGGAGGTGGGCTACGTGATCACCGGCGTCAAGGACGTCGCGGAGATCAAGGTCGGCGACACCTTCACGGACGCCGCCAAGCCGGCTGAGGAGCCCCTCGAGGGCTACGTGGACGTCAAGCCGATGGTGTTTGCCGGCCTCTTCCCGAGCGACGGCGAGCAGTACGAGGACCTGCGCGACGCCCTCGCGAAGCTGCGCCTCAACGACGCCTCGCTGATGTACGAGCCGGAGAGCTCGCAGGCGCTCGGCTTCGGCTTCCGCTGCGGCTTCCTCGGCCTGCTGCACATGGACGTCGTGCGCGAGCGCCTCGAGCGCGAGTGGGATCTCGACCTGATCGCGACGACGCCGAACGTGCTCTACGACGTGCTGACCACGGCGGGGGAGACCGTCGAGGTCCGCAACCCGTCCGACATGCCGGCCGCGTCGGTGATCGAGCACGTCGAGGAGCCGTACGTCCGCGCCACCGTGATCGTGCCGAAGGAGTACGTCGGTCCGATCATGAGCCTCTGTCAGGAGGAGCGCCGCGGCGACTTCGAGAAGATGGACTACCTGTCGGAGACGCGCGTGGCGATCGTCTACGCGCTGCCGCTGGCCGAGATCGTCCTCGACTTCTACGACCAGCTGAAGAGCCGCACCAAGGGCTACGCGTCGTTCGACTACGAGATGATCGGCTACCGCGAGTCGAACCTCGCGAAGGTCGACATCCTGCTCAACAACGAGCCGGTCGACGCCCTCAGCATCATCGTCCACCGCGACAAGGCATACGAGGCCGGCAAGGCGCTGGTCGAGCGCCTGCGCAAGATCATCCCGCGCCAGTTCTTCGACGTGCCCGTGCAGGCCGCGATCGGCTCCCGCATCATCGCCCGCGAGACGATCAAGGCCAAGCGCAAGGACGTGCTCGCCAAGTGCTACGGCGGCGACATCTCGCGCAAGCGCAAGCTGCTCGAGAAGCAGAAGAAGGGCAAGAAGAACCGCATGAAGT
>CAINDT010000084.1 GCA_903847495.1 uncultured Actinomycetes bacterium | reverse complement strand
GTCGATGTGGACCGACGAGAGGATGTCGTCCTTGACGACGCGCTCCGAGAGGATGATCGAGTCCTCGAAGTTGTAGCCCTCCCACGTCATGAACGCGACGAGCATGTTCTTGCCGAGCGCGAGCTCGCCCATGTCGGAGGCGGAGCCGTCGGCGAGCACCTCGCCCGCGGCGACCTTCTGGCCCTCGAGGACGATCGGCTTCTGGTGGATCAGCGTGCCCTGGTTGGAGCGCATGAACTTGACGAGCTCGTACGTGTCTTCGCCGCCATCGTTGGCCTTGACGGAGATCGAGTTGGCGTCCACGTTCGAGACGACGCCGGCACGCGCGTTGACGACGACGTCGCCGGTGTCGACCGCGGCGCGGGCCTCGAGGCCGGTGCCCACGACGGGCGCCTCGGAGACGAGCAGCGGCACGGCCTGGCGCATCATGTTCGAACCCATCAGGGCGCGGTTGGCGTCATCGTGCTCGAGGAACGGAATCAGGGCCGTGGCGACCGAGACGAGCTGCTCGGGAGCGACGTCCATCAGCGTGACCTCGGCCGGCTCGACCTGCGCGAGCTCGCCGCCATGCTGGCGGACGACGACGAGGCCACCCTCGCCGAGCAGCTTGCCCTTGTCATCGATCGGCGTGTCGGACTGCGCGATCAGGTGGTGCTCCTCCTGGGAGGCGTCGATGTAGACGACCTCCTTGGTGATCGCGCCGTTCTTGACCACGCGGTACGGCGACTGCACGAAGCCGAACTCGGAGACCGTCGCGTACGACGACAGCGAGCCGATCAGGCCGATGTTCGGACCCTCAGGGGTCTCGATCGGGCACATGCGGCCGTAGTGGGTCGGGTGCACGTCGCGCACCTCGATCGGTGCGCGCTCGCGGGTCAGACCGCCGGCACCGAGGGCCGACAGGCGGCGGCGGTGCGTGAGGCCGGACAGCGAGTTCGTCTGGTCCATGAACTGCGACAGCTGCGAGGAGCCGAAGAACTCCTTCAGCGCGGCCACGACCGGACGGATGTTGATGATCGTCTGCGGCGTGATCGTGTCGATGTCCTCGGTCGTCATGCGCTCCTTGACGACGCGCTCCATGCGGTAGAGACCGACGCGGAACGCCTCCTGGACGAGCTCGCCGACAGTGCGCAGGCGGCGGTTGCCGAAGTGCTCGTACTCGTCGAGCTCGCGCGCCACCTCATCGGTGCGCTGGATCTCGCGGCACGTGTCGGCGTAGTCGCGGATCTCAGGATCGTTGACGCCGAGCATGATCGGCAGGCGCACGATGCGGCGCACGAGCTCGATCAGGTCCTGGTGCGTGAGCACGCGGACGTCGGGATCGATGTCGAGGCCGAGGCGCGAGTTCAGCTTGTAGCGGCCGACGCGCGTCAGGTCGTAGCGCTTGGGATCGAAGAAGAGGGTGTCGAACAGCTTCCGCGAGTTGTCGATCGTCGGCGGCTCGCCCGGACGCTGCTTCTTGAAGACCTCGATCAGCGCCTGATCGTGCGTCTTGGCCGGGTCCTTCTCGAGGGTGAAGTCGATGAAGAGGTTCGGCTCGCCCGTCTCGGGATCGCGGAAGAGGTTGCGGATGCCCTCGTCGGTGTGCGTGTCGATCATCTCGCCCGTGGTCGCGTCGACCTCGGGGAGGGCGCGCAGCAGCGTCGTGACCGGCAGCTTGCGCTTGCGGTCGATGCGCGCGAAGACCTGGCCCTTCTTGTCGATCTCGAGCTCGAGCCACGAGCCGCGCTGCGGCATCAGGTTCGCGGTGAAGACCTGCTTCGCCGGATCCTTCGGCTCCATGATGTACGCGCCCGGGGAGCGGACCAGCTGCGTCACG
>CAINDT010000083.1 GCA_903847495.1 uncultured Actinomycetes bacterium | reverse complement strand
CCTTCATGGAATGGCCCGTCTGCGACTGGGCTATTGGCTTCGAACTGCGCGACCACAAGACTCCCCACTGGACCGGCAGCGCCCTCTCGCCCTCCAGCGCAACGCATTTCGTCGCCTCAGGGACGCTTGCCTTGGTCGACCCCGAACGCGACGTCCAGGCGGTGCTCCTCGCCAACCGCGGCACGTACTCGCGGTGGATGCTCGAGCCCGGCGGCTGGCCCGACATCTGCGCGGCGCTCGTCGCCTAGGCGCGTAAGACTTCCACTATGCGTCTGCGCAAGCACTGCTCTGACTGTGGCTCGAGCCTCGGTCCGCTCGACGGCAACGTCCAGCGTTGTACGGCGTGCGGCCTGCCGTACTACCACGACGCCAAGCCGTGCGCGGCCGTGCTCGTGCTCGACGGCGCCGGCAACCTGCTGCTGGGGCGGCGTGCGATCGAGCCACGGATTGGACTCTGGGATATCCCGGGCGGCTTCTGCGGCCCAGACGAGACGCCAGAGGACTGCGCTGTGCGCGAACTGCTCGAGGAGACTGGCTGCACGATCGAGCTGACCGGGTTTGTCGCGCATCTGATCGACACGTACGGTGATGACGGTGATCACACGCTCAACGCCGTCTTTACGGCGCGGATCGTTGAGGGCGCTCCCGTCGCGGCCGACGACGTTGCCGAGCTGCGTTGGTTCCCGCTTGATGATGTGCCGTCTGCGGCAGAGCTCGCCTTTCGCAACACCTCTGAGGCGATCGAACTCCTTCGTACGACCTAGGGGAGGAGTGGGCGGACATCCCGCGAACTCCGCGCCATGACGTTCGACCATGACGATGACTGGGGCGACGAGCCCTCCCTGACCGGCCTCGAACAGTGGGACGAGGACATGTGGGTTGAGGGCGGCCTCGCCTCGATCGAGCGGTACCTGGCGCGACACGCGGCCTTCGAGCTTTGGTGCGACGAGCAGACGCGGCGGTACGGACGTAGCCCCGGAGGTGCGGAGGCCTGATTGGCCTTCGCGGTAGGATTCGTCGCCGACGACCCCTGCCGAACCTTTGAGCACCTACGACGCCGTACCCGCCACGCCCGACCACATCGCGATCGAGCATCGCGTGTTGGAGCTGTGGGAGCGCGAGGAGACGTTCAACCGGCTGCGGGCGCAGAACGCGGGCGGTACGCCCTTCTCGTTCACCGATGGTCCGATCACCGCCAACAACTCCATGGGCGTGCATCACGCCTGGGGCCGCTCGCTGAAGGATCTCGTCCAGCGCCATCGAGCGATGTTGGGGCATGAGCAGCGCTACCAGAACGGCTTCGACTGCCAGGGCCTGTGGGTCGAGGTCGAGGTGGAGAAGTCCCTTGGCCTCAATTCCAAGCAGGAGATCGAGGAGTACGGCCTCGATAAGTTCGCCCGCGCGTGCCGTGATCGTGTCGCCGAGTACTCGGCCGTGCAGACCCGGCAATCCAAGCGCCTCGGCCAGTGGATGGACTGGGATCGCTCGTACTACACGATGACGGACCCCAACATCGAGTACATCTGGCGCTTCCTCAAGGAGTGCCACGACCGCGAGATGCTCTACCGCGGCAACCGTCCGATGGTCTGGTGCCCGCGCTGCGGCACGTCGCTGTCCCAGCACGAGCTGATCGACAGCTACCGCGATCGCACGCACCCGACGCTGCACGTCCGCTTCCCGTTCCTCGACGCGCCTGAGGAGGCCGTCGTCGTGTGGACGACGACGCCGTGGACGCTGCCCGCCAACGTCGCTGCTGCCGTCGATCCCGAGGCCGAGTACTCCGCTGTGCGCACGTCGCAGGGCATCGACTGGGTGATGTCCGCCCGCGTCGAAGAGCTCTTCGGTGAGGGCGCCGACGTCGCGCGCACGGCGAAGGGTGCCGACCTCGTCGGCCGGCGCTACCGCGGACCGTTCGACGACCTGACTCCCGGCGGCGCCGTCGAGCATCGTGTCGTGGCCTGGGACATGGTCGCGGGTGACGAAGGCACCGGCGTCGTGCACATCGCGCCCGGATGCGGTGGCGAGGACTTCGAGCTCGGCAAGGTCGAGGGCCTCGACGTCCTCGTGCCCGTCGATGACGCCGGCTGCTTCCTGCCCGAGTACGGCTTCCTCAGCGGTTTGACGACTGCCGATGCGGCAGATCCGGTGCGGGCGCATCTCGAGGAGCAGGGGGTGCTGGTGCGCTCCGGCTCGATCGACCACCGCTTCCCGGTCTGCTGGCGCTGCGGCACCGATCTCATCCACCGCGTGGTGGAGGAGTGGTTCATTCGCGCCGAGCCGGTTCGCCAGGCGATGATCGACGCGGCCGCGACCGTCAACTGGGTGCCGGAGCAGTACGGCAAGCGCATGGAGGACTGGCTCCGCAACATGGGCGACTGGTGCATCTCGCGCAAGCGCTACTGGGGACTGCCTCTGCCGTTCTACCGCACGGAAAGCGGTGAGTTCTTGATCATCGGCTCGGTCGAGGAGCTGCGCGAACGTGCCGTCGACCCGCTCGACGACCTCGAGGAGCTGCACCGCCCGTGGATCGACGGCATTCGCGTACGCACCGACAGCGGCGAGATCGCCGAGCGCGTGACCGAGGTCGGCGACTGCTGGCTTGACGCCGGCATCGTCCCGTTCTCGACGCTCGGGTGGGGTCGTGACGCCTTCCAGGAGGGTGGGTACGCAGCCGGTGCCGGCGAAGGCCTGACACAGGCCGACCTGCCCGACCACACGTACTGGGAGAAGTGGTTCCCGGCCGACTGGATCTCCGAGATGCGTGAGCAGATCCGCCTCTGGTTCTACTCGCAGCTGTTCATGAGCGTCGTGCTCGTCGGCAAGGCGCCGTACAAGAGCGTCCTCGGCTACGAGAAGCTGCACGACGAGACCGGGCGCGCCATGCACAAGTCGTGGGGCAACGCGATCTGGTTCGACGATGCCGTCGAGGAGATGGGCGCCGACGTGATGCGGTGGATGTACGCGCTGCAGACGCCCTCGCAGAACATGAACTTCGGCTACGGCCCGGCGAACGAGGTGCGCCGACGGCTCCTGACGCTGTGGAACAGCTACGCGTTCCTGATCCGCTACGCCGAGATCGACGGCTTCACGCCCACCTACGCCGACCTCGAAACGCGCCCGCCGTCCGCGACCGCGCTCGACCGGTGGATCGTGGCGCGCGTGGACGAGACGATCGCGACGTGTGATGAGGCCCTCGCCGGCTTCTGGACGCCGACCTACGCCCGCGCGGTCGAGGCACTCGTCGACGACCTCTCCGCGTGGTACATCCGCGGTTCCCGCGCACGCTTCTGGCGCCCCGACAGCGACACGGACAAGGATGCCGCCTTCCGCACGCTGTGGTACGTCATCGCCCAGACCTGCCGCCTGATCGCTCCGGCGATGCCGTTCATGGCCGAGGACATCTGGCAGAACCTCGTGCGCGATCGTGCCGACGGCGCCCCGGACTCCGTCCATCTCGCCGGGTGGCCGACCGGAGGCGTGCCGGACACGGAGGCCCTGCGCGCATTCGCTCTCGCGCAGACCGCGATCTCGCTCGGGCGAGGCGCACGCGCCCAAGGCAACCGCAAGCTGCGCCAGCCGCTGCGCGAGGCCGTCGTCGCCACGCCCGATGCCGACGCGCGGGCCGCCGTCGAGAGCCTGCGCGAAGAGATCGCACTCGAGCTCAACGTCAAGAACGTGCGCATCTCCGACGCCGTCGACGAGCTGCTCGAGATCGAGATCGTGCCGAACTTCAAGGTCCTCGGGCCGAAGCTCGGCAAGGACATTCCCCGTGTCCAGCAGTTGCTGAAGGCCGGCGAGTACGAGCGAGCGGGCGACGACGTCATCGTCGGCGGACACACGCTGACTGCGGATGAGATCGAGTTGCGCACGCGCCCGCGCGAGGGCTTCGCCGTCGCCGACGAGGGTGGCCTCGCCGTCGCGGTCGATACCGAGCTCGATGAGGAGCTGGAGGATGAGGGGCTCGCGCGCGAGCTGATCCACTTCATTCAGGGCCAGCGCAAGGACGCCGACTTCGAGGTTGCCGACCGCATCGAGATCAGCCTGTCCGCCGACGCGCGCCTGCAGCGCGTCCTCGACCGCTTCGGCGACGAAATCCAGCGCGAGACGCTCTGCACGGCGCTTGTCGTCGAAGACGGCGTCGCTGGCGCGCCGTTCGATGCGGACGGCTGCACCGGCACGCTGGCCGTACGTCGCACCGCCTGATCCCGCCCGTCAGGCGCGGGTGAGACACTG
>CAINDT010000082.1 GCA_903847495.1 uncultured Actinomycetes bacterium | reverse complement strand
GCTGCCGAAGCGCACCAACGTCTATCCGATTCTGTGGTGCGGATTGCTCGACGCCGTCGGCTTCGCCTTCTTCGCCTTCGCGGCCTCGATCGGCCCGCTGTCGGTCGCGTCGGTAACGGCCACGCAGTGGGGCACCGCCGCCGCGCTGATCGGCATCATCGGCATGCGCGAGCGGCTCTTCGTGAACCAGTACATCGGCATCGCGGTGACGCTGCTCGCGGTGACCGGGCTCGGGCTGCTCTCCTAGCTGGCTGCACGGGCAAGCACGCCCGTGATGCGCTCCACCGCTCGTGCACGATGATCGTTCGGCAGCAGCGCCGCTCGCTGCTCGAGTTCGCCTGCATCGACGATCTCGGAACGCAGTGCGGCAACTGCGAAGACGTAGTCCTCCTCACGGCCCGCCACGAGCTTGGAGAGCACGAGGTCGTGAGCTTCCGCGGCCCATCCGACCGCCGGCGCTCCCGTCAAGGTTTCGACTTCAACCCGCACCAGTCGCTCTTGCCATCCAGCCGGGAGCGTCGCCGTCTCGGGACCGACCCCGTGGGCGCGATATCCAAACGTTTCCTCGAACAGCGACCCCTGTCCAAGTACCGCTTCGATCTCGATGGCACGCGCCGGGTTAGACCGGGGATACACGTCGAGTTCCTCCGAGACCACCATCTCATCTGGCGCCAGTGGATGCTGCGCGAGAATTGCCTGGCTACCGACGATGATGAGCTCGTCATCAACGACCGCCGCCGCAGCGCGCACCACGTGGTCGAACTGATCCCGCCTCATGCGGCATCGACCAGGTACTGCATCAGCGCGCGCCGATCCTCATGCGGCACCAGACCCTTGAAGGGCGATGTTTGCCTGAGCCGGGCCGCCTCCGGCGTGTCGGCAGCGATCAACGTACGAAGCTCAACTGGTGCTCGCTCGAGCAGTGCACGCCACCGCTCCGCCCACACGGCGTGCAGCACGCCATCGTGAGCGGCCGCCTCCAGCTGCCAACGGGCGATCGCAACGGCACGTTCATCGAGGTCGCGTGTGATCAGCCGATGTACGGCGAGATCGACAACCTCGGCACGACGGTGACCGGGTGACGTGAGCTCGACGAGCAGATCGGGCGGTGCGATCTCCTTGAATGGCACGTGCTTCGCGCGGTCGCGCCGCTGACGCACGACGACGCTGAGTGGTCGCTGGGCGCCATGCCGCCGCGCATCGTCCATCTCTACGCGCAGCCGGACCAGCTCGCGTGTTGGCACCATCGTCTTCCCGTCGATATCGATGACCGTCGGGATCGCCCCATCGGCGATCCAACGGTCGATGCTCGTCTGAGTGAGAGCGAGGAAGCGCGCCGCACGCCCACGGGTGACGGTTCGGCCGGCCGTTGACTCAAGGGCGGCACGCAGCTCGAGCAGATCGGGCACGGCGTCAGGCTCGGCCCGTCGCAGCAGGCGCTCGACCGGCACAAGTGCATGGAGCGCGGTATCGCGGGCGGCGGTGCTCATGCCCGCACGATACACGATAGTGAGAAAATAAGTCTAAATTACTACTATGCACGCCGCTGCAACGCGGCGACCGAGGCAGTCGACAGCGGCTCGCGCGTGATGCCCGTCGTTCCGCCACGGGTGGCGAAGGCCGTGATGCGGCCGGCGCGCTCGCCGTGGTGGGCGAGCAATCGATGGCGGCGGATGTCGTGGACGAGGAAGTCCGCGGCCGCCTCGAGCGCGTCCATCACCGTCACGTCGTCGACGAGCTCCCGCACCTCGGCGGAATCGGCGTACGCACTCGGCGTGAGCAGCAGCACGACCGCGACCTCGGGCGCGTGCCGGCGGACGCGCAGCAGGAGATCGCCGACGGGATCCGTCCCGCGCTCGATCAGCGTGACGCTGCCGCCGCCGCGCAGCGTGCGGATCGCCTTCGCCAGCACCATCGTCTTGACCTCGGACGACGAGAACACCGCGGCGATCGGCCGCCCCTTGGCCTCGGCGAGCGCGGCGCGCAGGCCGCACTCGAGGCCACGCACCGAGCACCCCTCGAACTCGGGCCGCGCCTCAAAGGAGGCAAAGCCCCCAGCGAGGAGCAGCGCCTTGGCCCCCTCGTCGAGCAGGCCCGTGGCCAGATCGTGCACGCGCTGCGTCACCTGATCCGGGCGCCGACCCGCGTACGGTGCGAACGCCTGGTCCGCGACCACGAGCAGGTCCTCCTTCGGCAGTTGGGCGCGCAGCAGTTCGGCGCCGCGCACCCCTTCCCAGCCCTCGGCGACGACGCCGATCGGCCCAGCCGGATCGGCGCTCCAGGTCACGAGCGCGGTCGCTTCTTCTCCGGGTCGTAGATCGGGAACGTGTCGGTGTAGGCCGGGACGAGACGACCGTCGGGCAGCGCCACCTCGACGCGATTGCCCGGCTCGGCGAGCTCGGCCTCGATGCACGCCATGCCGATCAGGCGATCAACGCTCGGCGAGCGTCCCGCCGACGGCGACAGCAGCTTGCCGACACCGCGACCGTTGACGAAGACGTCGGCGCCGTAGTCCGGCGCCTCGTTGCCCGCCACGACCAGCGTGGTGAGGCGATGCGTGATGCCGCCGGCCAGCTCGTCGACGAGCGCCTGCTTCCCGACGAAGTCACCCGTCTCCAGATTGATCGTGCGGTCCAGGTTCATGTGGAACGGCGACGTCAGACCCTGGAAGTAGTCGTAGCCGATGAAGATCAGGCCCGATTCGATGCGGAGCGACTCGACGGCGGCGAGGCCGTACTGGCGGATGCCGCGCGACGCGCCCTCGTTGAGCAGCTCCTGCCAGAGCGCCTCGGCGCCAGCCTTCGGCACGTAGATCTCGTAGCCGAGCTCGCCCGAGTAGCCGGTGCGTGCCAGGTAGCAGCCCGCGATGCCGCCGATCGTGATCGGCTCGGTCGTGAAGCGGAAGTACTTGAGCGTGTCGACATCGAAGTCGGTCATCGCGCTGATCAGCTCGCGCGACTTCGGTCCCTGCACCTGGATGTGCGGCCACTCCTCTGTGCGATCGAGGATCTCGACGTCGAAGCCCTGCTGCTGCGAGACGCGGCGGAACTGGTCCACGTCGCTCGGCAGCGCGGTCACCACGAGGATGCCCGCACCGGTCGGATCGCCCGTGTTGAAGGCGACGCCGTCGCCGAGCATGCGGCCGTATTCATCGAGGAAGCAGGAGTAGCGCGCCTGACCGACCTGCATCGAGGCCATGTCGTTCGCGAAGCAGTAGTCGACGGCCTTGAGCGCGTCGGGGCCACGGAAGATCCACTTCTGCAGCGGCGACTCGTCCCAGATGCCGACGGTCTCGCGGACCGCGTGGTGCTCGTCGATGGGATCGCCGAAGTCGGAGATCCAACTCCAGCCCTCCCACTCGGCGAACGTGCCACCGTGGCGCCGCAGGATCGCGTCGAATGCCGTCTTGCGCAGCCCCTCGGTGGAGACCTCCGGTGCGGGCGGCTCGACGACCTCGATGCCCGGCGCCTCAGCGGGAGGTGAACCCTCCTGGTCGGCGGCGGCGATCGGGGTGTCGACGGGGATGATCACAAGCGGCGCTTGGCGCAGGTCCGGCGGCTGATGACCGGGCGGCAGCACCTCGGAGACGCCCAGCAGGGCGCGGGCGGCGGCCGGGTTCGGCAGCGTGCGGTACTCCTCGAGGCAGCGCATCGGCTCCTGATCGAGGTTGCGGCGGATGCGGCGGTAGCGTGCCTGCGCGCCGGCACCGAGGCCCGGTGTCGTGAAGATCGCCTGCTCGACGTACGACTCGATCACCTTGTTGCCCAGCAGCTTGACGTCGGCCTCGCGGGCCTTGCCTGTGAGCGGGTTGTAGAGCACGACGCACTTGATCGTGTCGAGGAACGAGTTCCACGTCGACAGCACGACAGGGCCGCGCACGCGGATGCCGGTCTCCGGAATCGCGAGGTGCGTGATGCGGCGATCGTTGATCGTGTGGATCAGCGACTCGGCGGTGGGCGACATGATGCTGATGAACTTGTGCATCGGCCACACGTCGAGCTGGTTCCAGTCGCCGGGCTCGCAGTCCACGCCGATCATGTACGTGTCGGCGTAGCGGAAGAAGTTCGCATTGCCCCGCGTCTCGCGCAGGTGGTCGTAGAACAGCGTGTTCGTACCGCCGATCAGGTTCGAGCAGCCCACCGCATCCATCGGCGTGCCCATCACGACGCAGAAGCGGTCGCCGTTCTTGTAGCCACCTGGCCAGAGGGTGTTCAGCGGAGCGGAGACGCCGTCGCGCTCGACGGAGAAGTCCTCGGAGTTGAGTGCGTAGGACGAATGCATGGACGGGATCCTAGACCGAATCCGTCATCTCGTGCATGTCCGACTAGTTCATACGCGCACCGAGCCGACGGTGCTCGAACTCCATCACCTTCATGTCGCGATCGCCGAGCGGCAGCTCGAGCCGCAGCTGTGCGGCCTTGAGGGATCGCCCGACGTCGCCGCGGCGCTCATACGACGCCACGAGGTTAGAGAGCATGCGCAGCGCCGTCAGGTGCACCGGAGTCTGCACGATGCGCCCCGGCGGCGGGTCCGCGAGCAGGATGCCGCCCTTGAAGGGATCGATCAGGATCGGATCACCGTCGCCGAACCAGCCCGCCACGTAGTGGCCCGGGAGGCCGACGCCGCGGATCGGGATGCCGACGCGTCGTCCGACCTCGATCCAGACGACGCTGAGCAGGATCGGCAGTCCGCGCTTGCGCTCCAGCACCAGATCGAGCATCGAGTTGTCCGGATGGTCGTATTCCTCGACGTCGCCGAGGAAGCCCTCGCGCCGCCCGAGCACGGTGCGGAGCGCCTCGACCTGCTCGAGCCCCGTCTCCCCCACACCGCCGAGCACCACCTCACCGGCGAGCCGGTCGAGCTCGGCCAGCGCCAGCTCCTGATCCACGTCGCGCAGCGCACCGGCGATCGCCAGTGCAAGCAGGTCAAGCGTCGGCGCGTCGGTGCGCGCCAGCTGTGCGAATCGATCCATCCCTCATATCTTCGCGTGTGTGCTCCGCGCGAGACTGGTGCAAACCGGTATTCGCGCTTCGCACCCGAACCGTCGATCCGGGCCGATTTGGACAAGATGGGCCCGGGCCCATCTTGTCCCACCACGCGCGACACGCTTCTGCGCGCCGTGTGTGCGCCGGTGTGCCGTCATGTCACCCGGTCGGTGCGTGCACCCGTGACGCAGGGTTGCGATGGCGCGCTTTCGGCACGCGTAGGCGGAATTCGCGCCACATTCGCGTGCGGAAGGCATCACACGTCGCTGGACAAGGTGGGCCCGGGCCCATCTTGTCCAGCGAAGCGCGTGCGGCCGGATCGTCGGGGGCGTCAGATGCCCGCGCGAGACGATGCGTCAGATGCCGACGCGCGGACCCATCGGGGTCTCGACGCGTTCGAACGGCGTGTCGGGTGCCATGCGATCGATGCCGTAGATGTCGGCCTCGGCCCAGGCCGGCTTGCCCTCGGCGATGTCGCCGATCAGCTCGCCGATGATCGGCATGAACTTGAAGGCGTGGCCGGAGCAGCCCGTCGCCACGGTGATCGGGCCGCGGCGGTCGATGAAGTACTCGTTGTCGGGCGTCAGCGTCCACGGGCACGACTCGGTGAGGTGCGGGCCATCGGAGGCGAGGCCGGGTGCGTGACTGATGACCCAGTCCCGATTGCATTCCTCCTCGTAGCCGCGATGCGGCCATGCCGTGGCATCAGGATCCCACGTCGCCTCGCAGCCGTAGTCGAGGCCGATCTTGTAGCCCTTGCCCGGCGTCGGCAGACCGTAGACGCCCATCTTGTCGGGCGCCACGAAGTCGATCAGCGACGGCCGGCGCTCCCAGGCACCGCCCCCGCGCCAGTACGAGACCTGCCCGATCCCGGGCGCGAGCGGCAGGCGGATGCCGAGCGGCTCGAGCACGGTCTGCGCCCAGGGTCCGACGGCGAGCACCGCGATGTCGGCGTCGAGCACGCGCAGGTTGGTCGTGACGCGCACGCCCGCCGGCGTCTCCTCCAGCTCGAGCATGCGCTCGGGCGTAGACAGCTCGGCCCCGGCCGCGCGCGCTGCAGCCGCCATCGCGGCGAGTCCCTTGGCCGCGAACAGCACGCCGTCATCGGGCACGAAGGCCGCTGGCTCCTGCGGACGGTGCGCGAGTTCGGGGAAGACCCTCTGCACGCCGGCCGCGTCCAACTCCTCGACCGGCACGCCCGCATCGCGCAGTGTCGCGGCCCAGGCCGGCGCTAGGTCGCCGCGCAGCACGAGGCCAACGTGGTCGAGCAACTGCTCGCCCGAGCCGGCCTCGAGCGCGCGCCAGCGCTCGAGCGACTTGCGAGCCAGCACGATGTCGCCCGGGCGATCGTGCGCCAAGCGGAAGATGCGGGTGGCACCGGCCGACGAGCCCGCCGGGGCGGAGATGCCGTGGCGATCGATGCCAATCACCTCGTGGCCGCGATCGGCGAGGGCGCGCGCCGTCGGCAGCCCCATCACCCCGAGTCCGACAACGACGACCTTCATCGGCTCAGACCTTGGCGGCCACGGTGGCCGCGATCACGAGGTCGGCAGCACGGCGCCCGGCACGCAGGGCGCCATCGATCGACGCGTTCTCCGTGCCGTCGCCGGACAGGACGACCTTATCGCGCAGCCAACGAACGCCGCTCGACAGCGAACCGGGGGGCTGGGCGTGCTGCGCCCACTCGATGCGATCGATGCGGAGCAGGTCCCACGTGTGGACGCGACTGCCGAACCAGGTCGTCAGCTGCGTCCGCGCTGCGGCGTCGAGCGCTGCATCGTCGCCAGCAGGCAGACCGACGCACGACGCGGCGATCAGCGACTGGCCGGCGGGCGCGTACGACGGCGCGACCTCGCTCATGACGGCGACGTTGTTGACCGGGCCGGTGCCGTCGCCATCGAGGACGATGCGCTTACCCGCCGGCGAGGAGGCGGCGGCGTACCAGAGGCACGTCGAGCTGCGTGCGTCGGGTGCGGGGATGCCGGCGAGCGCGCAGGCGTCGACGGTGCCGGCCGCGATCACGACCGCGTGCTCAGCGTGCAGCGTCGTGCCGGAGGCCAGCTCGACGCTGCCCTCGCCGACCTTCGTGACGCGCTCGTTCAGATGAATGCTGCCGCCGGCGAGACGCGCGGCGAGCTGTTCGGCAATCGCGCCCATGCCCCGCGCCGGAACGACGGTGCGACCGGAGGCCATCTGGCTGAAGACCTGATCGATCAGGTGGCTCGAGACGTTCAGGTCGGGATCGAGGAAGACACCGCGGTAGAGCGGGCGCAGCAAGCGCTCGCGCACGGCATCGGAGAAGCCGAGATCGCGCAGACGCTGATCCGCGGTCGTCTCGGGCGCGGTCGCAGTCGCCAGCGGCTTCGCCTGCCGCAGCCACGTGGCCGCGGCCTTCACATCGCCGGGGCCACCGATGCCGGCCTTGAGCGCCTGCGGGACGGAGCGTGGGTCGCGCAGCGGATGGCCGATGGTGCGCATGCGGCCATCCCACCAGATGTCGGCTCCGGGCTGAAAGGCCTTGAGGTCAAGCGCGTCGAGATCCAGCGCCCGTTTGGCCTCGGGATAGCCGTCGAACAGCACCTGAAAGCCGCGATCCAGCAGGAAGCCGTCGACGTGGTCGGTGCGGACACGCCCGCCGACGCCGTCGGAGGCCTCCACCACCTCCACGTCGATGCCGTGCTCGCGCAGCAGCGCGGCGCAGTTGAGGCCCGCGAGCCCTGCTCCGATGACGATGACGTCGGCCATACCCGGAAGGGTGCCATGCCTCGCGCCGTTGCGGCGCGTCGCGCGAAAGACCGGACGTGCCAGAACTGCCCGAAGCCGAAAAGGCCCGCCGAACGCTCGAGCGCCTCTGCGTCGGGCTGCGCATCGCCGCCGTCGAGGACGCCGACACGTGGGTCTGCCGCCCGCATCAGCCGGGCGAGCTTGACGAGGCGCTGCGCGGCTCGATCGTCACAGCAGCGTGCCGTCACGGCAAGTTCCTCTGGCTCGAGACCGACAACGGCCACGAGCTCGGCCTGCACCTCGGCATGGGCGGCTCGATCCGCGCCGCGCCGGAGGTCGCCCCGCGCGGCTGGGACCGCGTAGCGCTGGTGTTCGAGGACGAATCGCGCGTCGCGCTGCGCGACAAGCGGCGCCTCTCGCGCGCGCATCTCGGCGCCGGCATCGATCACCTCGGCCCAGACGCGCTGACGATCACGCCGAAGGCCTTCCGCGAGCGCGTCGGCACCGGGCGCGCGCCGATCAAGGCGCGCCTGCTGGATCAGGCCGCGCTCGCGGGCGTCGGCAACCTGCTCGCCGACGAGGCGCTGTTCGATGCGCAGGTCGATCCCCGCCGACCGGCCGGCTCGCTGTCGCCGGCCGAACTCGATCAGCTGCGCTCGTCGCTGCGGTTCGCCATGCGCGAGGCGCTCAAGCCGAAGGGCGGATCGGGCCGCGGCCGCTTCGCCCGCGCCCGCCGCGGTGCGCAGTGCCCACGCTGCGGCTGCGCGCTGGAACGCGCGACGATCGGCGGGCGTACGACGTGGTGGTGCCCAGATGAGCAGGTCGCCGAGCCCGTCGCATGACGCGGCTCGTCTGGATCCACGGCACGCAGCTGACGCCGACGGGCGGTGCGCTCGCGGTGGCGGACCGCACGACGGATCGCGTGCTGCTCGTCGAGTCGCTGCCGCACATCGGCCGTGGACTGCTGCATCGCCACAAGGTCGCGCTGGTGCTGACCGCCATGCGACGCTTCGCCGAGGAGTTGCGCGCCGCTGGCTGGCAGGTCGAGGAGTGCCGCCTCGAGCGCGGACTCGGGTTCGCCGACGCGATCGCCGAGGCCGTCCGCCACCACGGCGCGGACGAGGTCGTGACGATGGCGCCGTGCGGCTGGCAGGCCCAGGCCGCACTGCCGCACGTCGCGAGCACGGCGGGCGTCCCGGTGACGGTGGTGGACGACACGCAGTTCCTCTGCAGCCGCGAGGCGTTCGCGACCTGGGCCGGCGACCGCAAGCGCCTGCGCATGCAGGAGTTCTACATGTGGATGCGCCGCACCCACGACGTGCTGATGGACGGCGATCAGCCGGCCGGCGGGCAATGGTCGTACGACCCCGATAACCGCGAGACGTTCGCCGCGTGGAAGCGGAGCGGCGAACGCGATCGCCCTACCCCGCCACCGGTAATCGATCACGACGACCCGGTGCTTGCCGGCGTGCAGGCCGACATCGACCGCCTGCTGCCGGGCCTGCCCGGTCGCGCCGAGGACTTCTGGCTGCCCACGACCCGGGCCGAGAGCGAGCGCTGGCTCGCCGACTTCATCGAGCACCGGCTCGCCGGCTTCGGTCCCTACGAGGACGTCAGCGATCCCGACGATCCGTGGCTGCGCCACGCGACGATCGCGCCGATGCTCAACATCGGCCTGCTTGATCCGCTGACGTGCATCCGCGCCGCCGAGACCGCCTGGCACGACGGGCGCGTGCCGCTCGCCTCGGCCGAGGGCTTCATTCGACAGATCCTGGGCTGGCGCGAGTACGTCAACGGCATCTACTGGCGCGAGATGCCTGCGTATGCGGGACGCAACGAGCTCGACGCACACGGTCCCGTGCCGCCCGTCCTGACCGGCGCCGCCCGCACGGAGCTGGCCTGTGTGCAGCAGGTCGCCGACGTCGTGGAGCGCTACGCGTGGACGCACCACATCGACCGCCTGATGGTGCTCGGCAATCTGATGCTCCTGCTGGGCACCGAGCCGCAGGCGGCGAACGCGTGGTTCCGCGAACGCTTCGCGGACGGCTATGACTGGGTGATGCAGGCGAACGTGACCGGCATGGCGCTCCACGCCGACGGCGGGCTGATGGCGACGAAGCCCTACGCGGCCGGCGGCGCGTATCTCAAGCGCATGACCGGCCACTGCGCCGGGTGCCGCTTCGACCCGCGCCAGCGCACCGGCGAGGACGCCTGCCCGTTCACCACGCTCTACTGGGACTTCACCGCGCGCCACCACGCGCGTCTCGTGCGCAACCCGCGCACCGCGCAGGCCGCCCGCGGCTGGGACCGCTTCGACGCCGATGAGCAGCGCGCGATCCGCGCCCGTGCCGCGACGGTCGCGCAGGCGATCGAGCGCGGCACCCTCTGAGATTCGGCGTATGCTGCCTCCCATGGAGGGTTCGCTGCAGGGTCGGCTGCTGATCGCCACGCCGACGCTCGGCGATCCGAACTTCGCGGGCTCGGTCGTGTTGATCGCCGAGCACGATGAGCAGGGCGCCATGGGCCTCGTCCTCAACCGCCCGCTCGACGTGACCGTCGCCGACGCCGTGCCCATGCTGAGCGGCTTCGTCCGCGCGGACGAACCCGTGCATCAGGGTGGCCCCGTCCAGCCCGAGGCCGTGATGGCCCTCGGCGACTTCGTCGATGGCAACCGCTCCGCCGCGATCGCCTTCGGCACCGTGGGCTTCCTGCCCGCCGATGCCGACGAGACGCTCGACCCGGCGACGGTGATCCGCGCCCGTGTCTTCGCGGGCTACGCCGGCTGGGGCGCCGGGCAGTTGGAGAGCGAGCTGGACGAGGAGGCGTGGGTCGTAATCCCCGCGCACATCGACGACTGCTTCACCGAACGCCCCGAGGAGCTGTGGAAGCAGGCGCTGCGCCGCCACGGCGGCCATCTCGCGCTGTTCTCGCTCCAGCCGGACGATCCGTCGCTGAATTGAGCGGCGCCGTGACCGAGCAGCGGGTTCCGCGACGGATCTCGCAGTGGACGCTGCGCCTCGCGTGCGGACAGGCCGCGACCAGTGCCGCGATCCCGCTCAACGCCAGCGTCGGTGCGGTCGCCACGGCCGAGCTGTCGCACCACGCGAGCATGGCCGGCACCAGCGTCGGCGTGGCGATGCTGGCGAGCGTGTCCGCCCTGTTCGTGGCTGGGCGCGTGAGTGATCGCCACGGCCGCCTGCCGGTGCTCACCGCCGGTCTGGCGCTGCTGACGCTCGGCGCGATCATCTGCGCCCTGGCGATCCTCACCTCGTCCTACATCCTGCTGGTGGCCGGCACGATCGTCTTCGGCTTCGGCCAGGGCCCGGCGATGATGCACCGCGCCGCGGCCGCCGACCTCTACCCCCCAGCACAGCGGGCGCACGGCGTCGGCCTGGTCGTCTCGGCAGGTGCGATCGGCAGCATCATCGGGCCGCTCCTGGGCTCGGGCCTCGTCCTGATCGCCGCCACGCTGAGCATCAAGGAGGCGGCCGCGCCGTGGCTGCTCGTGCCGTTAACCGCGATTGTCGCGCTCCTGCTCGTACGCGGCATCGCGGTGGATCCCCGAGATGTGGCACGCAACCTCGACGCGTACTTCCCCGGCGCCGCACCCGAGCCGGAGCACGGCACGCCGCGCACGCGCCGCGAGCTGCTGGCCCTCCGCCCCGCCCGTGCGGCCATCACTGCGGCCGCGCTGATCCAGGCGGCGATGGTCGGTGTGATGGGCGTGACCGCCGTCGTGCTGGACAAGAACGGCATGGGGCCGGCAATCGTCGGGCTGTTCATCTCCGCGCACTTCCTCGGCATGTTCGGGCTGGCCGCACCGCTGGGGCGGCTGACCGACCGCTTCGGGCGACGCCGTACCGTCATCGCCGGCGTCCTCGTAACGGGCATCGGCGCGACCGGCACGTCGCTGCTCGGCGACTCGTGGCTGATCCTGCCGTTCTTCTTCCTGCTCGGCCTCGGCTGGTGCGCCTCGTGGGTCGCGGGCACGACGATTCTCGCCGACATCACCACCCCGCAGGAGCGCGGCCGCCTGACGGCGTCGAACGACCAGATCGTGTCGCTCTGCGGCGCCACGGCCGTGATCTCCGCCGGCATCGTCCTCGATCGCTTCGGGTTCCCCGCCGTCGGACTCACACTCACTGCCTTGCTCCTGCTCGCCCTGATTCCGATCGTGCGGCTACGCGAGCCGCAGATCGGCGTCTACGACGACTGACATGCCGCGCCCGTCGTAGACTCCGGTCGGGCCGGTAGCTCGAAGGTCGAGCAGGAGACTTTTAATCTCTCGGTCAGGGTTCGATTCCCTGTCGGCCCATCACGGGAACCACGTCGTCGCCCGCCGGCGCAGCAACGCTCAGGCGAGGACGAGAATCTGGTCGCCGTCGCCGAAGGCGAACGACCGCGCCTTTGGCGGGTTGACCAGCACGCCGCCACCGCCGAGTCCGCCTTCGACGGCGGCCGACACGATGCGCACGCCAACGGCCACGTGGCCGCGATCGCGCGCAGCCACGACGGCGTCACCGAAGGACGTCTCGCCTCCGGTCAGGCCGTAGCGCTCGGCGGGCACGAGGACGAGTTCCACGCCCTCCGCGTCGAAGAGGTCGGCGAACACGCCGCGGAGCTCGTTGTTCTCTGACAGCTGCGCGAGCATGAGGCTCGTCAACCGCTCGCTCACCACGAAGTCGTCGGGATTCGCAACGCGGGCGAGATCGACATCGCGGACGTCGAGCAACTCGGTCACGAGCCGCACGCTGGCGTTCGGCCCTTCCTGCTGCGTCGCCTGGCGCACCTGCAGGAGCGTCAGCAGCGCGCGGGCGTCATCGGCCGCCGGATCGCCGCTGCGGTAGCAGAGGATGATCACCTGGTCGTAGCGATCGCGATGCACCTGCGCGGCGAGCTGCACACCGTCCACCGTGTCCATCTCGACAACGTCCGTCGCGGTGTTGACCAGGTCCGGCAGCTCGATAGGCTCCTTGATCTGCGTCGGATCGACGAGCAGCCGCACCGTCGAGCCGGGCGACACGTAGCGATCGAGCTCACCGAGGATCGTCGGGGCGAGCGCGTTCCAACCGATCAGCAGCGTGCTCTCCCGCGCCGGGACGATCGCCGGCTCCACGTTCGCCGGCCCGGTCGCACCGCGCGTCACCTCGCCGGACAGGCGGATCGTGTCGTCGTCGGCCGAGATCGCGATGACCTGATCGCCCGCCTCGAATACGCGGCCCAGCGGCGGACTGAGGGTGACGATGCCGCGGGCATCACGGACGCCGATGATCGCCGAGCGGTCGTAGACCGTCAGCGCATCGCCGAACGCGGCGCCGACGAGACCCGGCTCCTCCTGGAAGTAGACCTCGTCGCCGTCGAAGTCGAGCAGCTCCTGGAAAACGAGACTCAGACCGGACTGCCGGCACACCTGCGCCGTCACGCGCGCGATCACGTCGCTGGAGACGACGATGCCCATCCGCCCGCTCGTCGCGCGATCGATCGCCGCAGCCGAATCCTGACTCTCGAACTCCGCGGTGACGCGCAGACGTGCAAGCTCGGGGTCGAGGGCGAGCAGCGCGAGCACGGTCTTCACGACACCCGGATCGCCCGACACCTCGTCGAGCAGGATCAGGATCGACTTCGCGTCCTCGGGGCGTACGAACTCGAGGTCACTCAGGTCCGAAGGGCTGCCGGAGCGGCAGATGACGCGGGTGCGTCGACCGTCGCCGGCGCGGGCGCGCACCTCGTCCTCCATCTCGACCTTGTCGCGATCGGCGAGGATCACGACGCAGGGGTCGCGCTGGTTCTCGTTGGCGACGTCGAGCTCGGCGAGGATCTGGTGCAGCTTCGGCGACCAGCCGAGGATAAGCGTGTGCCCCTGCTCGACGACGAGCGAGCGGCCCTTACGGAGCTCGCTCAGCCGACTCTCGATGCCGGACGAGATGATGCCGATCAGGATCGACAGGACGAAGATGCCGGCGAGCGTGACGACGAGCGCGATCAGGCGCCAGGTCCACCCCGAGTCGCCGCCGAGTGCTCCCGCGTCGATCGCGTGCATCAGGTTGAGCCACGTGCCCTCGATGAAGCCGGTCTGCTGCTCGCCACTCGTACGAACGCCGAGCAGCCAGACCGCGATTCCCGCGACCAACACCACGACGATGGTGATGGCGGCGAGCCACGCGATCACGCCGATGGTGCCGCGCGACAGCGTGGCGTCGAAGCGGTAGCGCAGGCGATCGCGCGTCGTGATCGGCCGAGCCATGGGGTCTAGAAGAGCAGCCCGAGCGAGACGCCCGCCGGGTTGCCGAGCTGGAGCAGGCGAATGATCGAGAACAGCAGAATCACTCCGCCGACGGCCCCGAGTCCGATCTTGATGCGCTCCTGGCGGACGAGGCTGGCGACGCCGAAGAGGAACAGGGCGAGGGCGATGATGATCGCGAGGATGTCGAAGTCGCTACCGAGGGCGTCCTTCTCCTTCGCCTCGTCGAACTTCGCCTGCGCGTCGGCATCGAGCGCCGCAGCATCGTCGTACAAGGCCGTCGACCAGTTCGGGTTGTCCTCGGTGAATGGCGTGTCGTACCCAGAGGAATCGGGCTGCTCGGACCACCAATCGACGGCGGCGGCGAGTTCCTCGGACATCAGCGAATCGTGGATATAGCCGGCCGTCGCCTCGTCACCGCTTTGGGCGGACTTTGCGAACTCGAGGAACAGCGCCTGATCGGCGACGTCGGCCGCCGAGGCGTCATTGAATGCCTGCGACGCGGCATCCGACACGCGAATACCCTCGCTGTAGGCCGCGGTCATGGCCGAGCCAAGCTGGGCGCTCTGGAACGTCGACCACGCCGTCAGGATCGCCGCGACGCCGAGCAGGATTGCGAGCACGATCTCCGTGCGGTCGAGCAGGCGCTGCTTGCGTTCGTCCCCCGCCTTCGCACTATCGGCCGTGGCGACCACGGTGCTCTCATTGGATGTCATGACGACGGCTCCTCAGGAAATCGACCCGAGGGCCACGGTAGCACCGCGAATCGGGCCACGCCATGCCGCGGAGCGATTGCCGGGGACACCCCCGGCGGAGCCTCACCGCGCTGACGAGACGTCAGTCGCCGGACGGAGCGGCGGCACCGCTCTCGCCCTGATGGGCGCGGCG
>CAINDT010000081.1 GCA_903847495.1 uncultured Actinomycetes bacterium | reverse complement strand
GCGCAGCCGGCCTTCCGGGCCGCGTCGGCGACGTCGAGGTCGTGATCCACGAAACCCTCCGCCCCGTCGATCAGCACGAGGGCGATGTCCGCGTGCTCGGCAGCTGCGAGAGCGCGCTTCTCGCTCCAGTACTCGATGTCCTGACGCTGCGCACGCTTGCGGCGCATGCCGGCGGTGTCGACGAGCCGGAATACGGTCTCGCCGCGCACGAGTCGCGTGTCGATCGCGTCGCGCGTCGTGCCGGGCACGTCGCTGACGATCACGCGCGGGGAGCCGATCAGCTTGTTGAACAGCGACGACTTGCCGACGTTTGGCCGACCGAGGATGGCAACGCCGATCTCGTCCGCCACGCGCTCCAGGCGCTCGGCCTGCGGCATCTCGGAGAGACGCTCGACGATGAGGTCGAGCAGATCGCCGCTGCCGGAGCCGTGGATCGCCGAGACCGGTACCGGATCGCCGAGGCCGAGCTCGTGGAACACCAGCGCGTTCATGTCGCCACTCTGGCCGTCAGCCTTGTTGGCGACGAGGATCATCGGGATCTTCTGGCGGCGGAGAATCTCGGCGACCTCAAGGTCGCCGGGCATCACGCCCGCCTTGGCATCGACGACGAACAGCGCCATGTCGGCCTCGGCCAGTGCGGTCCGGGCCTGCTGCGCAACCTCCTCGGCCATCATCGTCTCGCCGCCCATATCGATGCCGCCCGTGTCGACGAGACGAAAGGCCTTGCCATTCCACTCGACGTCGACGTCCTTGCGGTCACGCGTCACGCCCGGCTCGGAATGCACAACGGCGTCACGTCGCCCGGCGAGCCGATTGCAGAGCGTCGACTTGCCCACGTTCGGGTACCCCACGACGGCGACGACGCCGATGATCGGCTGCTCGGGGAGCGCCTGCTCCTCGTCCTCGAACTCCTGGCCTCGGCGCTTACGCGCTCGCGGTGGCTCGCGTCCGCTCATGCGCTCGTCTCCTTGTTCGCCCACTCGGGTGGGACGGCATCCTTGGGGCGCCCGGCGCGGTCCGCGCTCTCGGCGAACGATTCCAACTGACGCAGGTAGGCCCCGATCTCCTCGGAGGCCGCCTTGTACGCCTTGCTGCCACGCCCTTCGACGGTCAGCGGACGGCCGAACGTCACGCTGACGGGCGAGCGCGGCGCGTCGGCGATCTTGTCCGTCCCGTGGATCCAGACCGGCACGATCGGCGCACCGGTCATGCCGGCGATCATCGCCGCGCCGGCGCGCACCTCGCCGAGGCCGTCGCCATGGTGACGGGTGCCATCGATGAAGATGCCGAGGATGTCGCCGCGGGCCAGCACCTCTCGCGCGGCGTCGATCGCGCCGCGATCGGCCTCGCCGCGACGCACGGGGAAGGCGCCGGTGTGCGGCAGGAAGCGACCGAGTACCGCGTTGTCGAACAGCTCCTGCTTCGCCATGTAGTAGATCGGGCGCTTCATCACGGCACCGAGCACGAAGATGTCGTAGAACGACTGGTGATTGGCGGCCAGCACGACGGGACCGCTCAGCGGCACGCGCTCGCGACCCCAGATGCGGACGTCGGAGAAGCGACGGATCGGCGGTGCGACGAGCTTCAGCGCCAGGCCCCAGGAGCGCTCGGGCGTGAACACGCGGAAGCCATCCCAACGCATGCGGGTCTCGCTCATGCGCGCGCCTCGACGAGGACGACGATCGCCTCGATCACCTGCTCGACCGAGAGGCCCTCGGTATCCACGCGCACGCTGTCCTCCGGAACGATCATCTGTGCCGCGTCCTTGCGATCGCGTTCGAGGGCGGTCTCCCCCGCCTCCTCGCCGCGCTCGGCGGCGCGGCGGCGGCGACGCTCGTCGGGCGAGGCGTCGAGCCAGACCTTGAGCTCGGCCTGCGGCCACACGACCGAGCCGATGTCGCGCCCCTCGGCCACGGCGTCGCCCTCGGCGAGGAACGCGCGCTGCGCGCCACGAAGTGCTTCGCGCACCTCAGGCAGGCAGGACACACCGGAGACGGCGGCATCGACCGCGTCGGAGCGCAGGGCCGGATCGAGCAGGTGCGCGGTCCACGCGTCGCCGTTCGCCACCGCGATCGGCTCCTCACCCGTCTCGAGCGCGACGAGCGTGACGGCGCGGTACATCGCGCCGGTGTCGAGGTAGCGATATCCGAGGCGCGTGGCGAGCGCACGCGAGACGGTGGACTTGCCCGCGCCTGCGGGGCCGTCGATCGTGATGATCATCGTCGCCGCTCCGCCGTGACGGCCTCGATCAGCGAGCGAAAACCCGGGAACGAGACGTCGATGGCCTCCGGATCCGTGATCGTCACGCCGTCCTCCGAGTAGAGCCCTGCGATCGCGCCGAGCATCGCGATGCGATGGTCGCCGCGTGGATTGACGGTACCACCGCGCAGGCGGGCCGGCACGCCGCGGATGAACCAGCCATCCTCCTCGAGCTCGATATGCCCGCCGATGCCGCGCAGCGCCTCGTAGACGCTCTCGAGCCGGTTCGACTCCTTGAACTTGAGCTCCTGGGCCTCGCGCACGCGGGTCTTGCCTCGCGACGCGCAGGCCGCCAGGGCGAGGATCGGCAGCTCGTCGATCAGCCCCGACACCTCGGCGCCGCGGATGCTGCTGGCCGTGAGGTCGGCGTGTGCGACCTCGAGATCGGCCACGGGTTCGCCCGCTTCTGTGGTGCGGCGGTTGAAGACTGCGACACGGCCACCCATGCGTTCGAGCACATCGAGCAGCCCGGTGCGTCCCGCCCCCATGCCGATGCCGCGCAGGAAGATGCGCGACTCGGGGATCAGCGTGGCGGCGACGATCAGGAAGGCGGCGGACGAGATGTCGCCGGGCACCTCGATGCGATCGAGGTGGAGGCGATCCGTCGGTTGGATCACGACGCGGTCGCGCAGCGTCTGCACCGTGGCGCCGGCGGCGCGCAGCATGCGCTCGGTGTGGTCGCGCGTCGCGACCTCCTCGATCACCGTCGTCGGACCGTCGGCGCGCAGGCCTGCCAAGAGGATCGCCGACTTGACCTGCGCCGACGAGACCTCCATCACGTGCTCCATGCCCTTCAGGGCGGTGCCACCGGTGACGGTGATGGGCGGCCTGCCCTCCGTCGTCTCCACGTCGGCGCCCATCGCGCGCAGCGGCTTGGCGACGCGCTCCATCGGGCGCGTGCGGATCGACTCGTCGCCATCGAGCGTGAAGACGCCCGCCGGCTGCATCGCGCAGATGCCCGACAGGAGGCGCATCAGCGTGCCGGCATTCTTCACGTCGATGGCACCCACCGGCGGCTTGAGCCCGTCGACGCCGACGCCGTGGACGGTCAGACGGCCGTGACCGTGATCGTCAACCTGAACGCCCAGGGAGCGCACGGCCTCGAGCGTGGCGCGGGTATCGGCGGAATCGCCCCACCCCTCGACCTCGACCGGGCCATCGCAGAGCGCGCCGATCAGCAGCGCACGGTGGCTGACGGACTTGTCGCCGTTGACGCTCAGCTCACCGAGCAGCGGGCCCGACGGGGCCACCTTCCAGGCGCTCATGCGACACCCCCAGCGCCCTCAACGACCGGCGTGTGCGTCGCGATACACCCATCGGCGCGCAGCAGCTCGACCGCGCGCGCGGCGTTGTCGGCGCCAGCCACGATGATGCGGATCTCGCCGCCGCGCTCGGGCGAGATGTGCGAGAGGGAGAACTCCTCGATGTTGATACCCGCAGCCGAAAGGGCCTGCGCGATCGACGACAGGGCGCCCGGGCGGTCGGGTACCGAAGCCAGCAGCTCGTGGAGATCGGACGGCGCGGTGCGGTGGGCCTGGGCGAGCGCCTCGCTGCGCGCCGCGGCGGCCTCGGCGATCCACGTCGCGAGGAACGCCTCGTCGCCGGTACGCAGCGCGTCGGCGACCGTGCCGAGACGCGCCTGCGCGTCCTCGACAGCCGCCAGCACGGCCTCGCGGTTGTCCAGGAAGATGTCGATCCAGATCGCCGGATTCGCTCCGGCCACGCGCGTCATGTCACGGAACGAGCCGCCGACCGAGTGCAGCGGGCTGTGCCCGTTGACGTCGGTGGCCGCGACCTGCGTCGCGAGCACGTTGGCGAGCACGTGCGGGAAGTGACTCGTCAGCGCGACGATCGAGTCGTGCGCCGCGGCGTCGATCACGACCGGGCGGGCACCGGTCGCCGTCACGAGCGCGTGCACCTGTGTGAGGCGCTCCGCGTCGGACTCCACCGTGGGCGTGAGAAACCACGTGGCGCCTTGGAACAGCTCGGCACGTGCGTGCGCAGCACCGTGGGCCTCGGAGCCGCAGATCGGGTGGCCGCCGATGAAGCGTGCGCGTCCTTCCCCGGGCACCGAGGCGACAACGTGCCCCTTGGTCGAGCCGATGTCCGTGATCGTCGCCGTCGGCGTGGCCGCCAGCACCTGCTCGATCACGTCCACGATGGCCGAGACAGGCGTGGCCACGACGACGACGTCCGCGTTCGCGCACGCCTCCCCGAGCGAGCCGGCCAGGCGATCGACGCAGCCACGTTCGAGCGCGACGGCGCCTTCGTCGACGCTCAGGTCGAAGCCGATGACGCTGCTGGTGGCACGCTCACGCAGGGCCAGTCCGAGACTGCCGCCCATGAGTCCGAGGCCGACGATCGCGACCTGCATGGCCGCCTACCGGCTGAGGGTCCTGCCGCAGACCGAGACGAGGCGCTCGATGTCCGCGACGAACGCGGGGAACTCGGCCGACGGAATCTGCTGCGCGGCGTCGGACAGTGCGTGCTCAGGCGTCGGGTGGGTCTCGACGATCAGACCGTCGGCGCCAGCCGCGACGGAGGCCAGAGCGAGCGGCGCGACGAGCGAGCGCTTGCCCGCAGCGTGCGACGGATCGACGATCACCGGCAGGTGCGTCTCGGCCTTGAGGACCGGAATCGCGGAGACGTCGAGCGTGAAGCGCGTCGCCTTCTCGAACGTGCGGATGCCGCGCTCGCAGAGGATCAGCTCGTCGCAGCCACCGTTGGCGATGTACTCCGAGGCCATCAGCAGCTCCTCGATGGTCGCCGCGATACCGCGCTTCAGCATGATCGGCTTGCCGGAGCGGCCGACCTCGCTGAGGAGGTTGAAGTTCTGCATGTTGCGCGCGCCGATCCAGATCATGTCGACGTGGTCGACGACGTCCTGGAGGTCGCGCACGTCCATCAGCTCGGTCGTGATCGGCAGGCCGACCTCGTCGCCGACGGCGCGCAGGATCTTGAGGCCCTCGAGACCGAGGCCCTGGAAGGCGTACGGCGACGTGCGCGGCTTGTAGGCGCCGCCGCGTAGCATCGAGCCACCGGCCTCCTTGACGGCCTTGGCCGAGGCAAGCGTCTGCTCGTACGACTCGATCGAGCAGGGGCCGCCCATCATCGCGAAGTGGCCACCGCCGACCTTGCACTGACCGACGGTGACGATCGTGTCGCGGGAGCGGAACTCGCGCGAGACGCGCTTGTACTCCTTGCGCAGCGGTACGACGCGCTCGACGCCGTCGACAGCCTCCAGCGGCAGGCCCGCGACGATCGCGCGATCGCCGATGGCGCCGATCACCGTGCCCTCGCCGCCGGCATCGACGTGCACGCCGGCGCCCGCGCCCTCGATCAGCGAGATCACGTGCTGGACCTCCTCCGCGGTGGCAGAGGAGCGCATGACGACGATGAGCTCGGGGGCTCCGGTGGCGGGTGCTGCACTCACAATGCCGAAGGATACCGTGGGTCGGGTTTTCAGCCGCCGCTTGCCACGGCCCGCAGCGCCTCGAGCTCGTGCGGCTTGAGCGCGCGGCACGTGCCGACGCCAAGGCGACCCAGCGTGAGCGGCCCGTAGGCGATGCGCTCGAGCTCCATCACGGGGTAGCCCACGGCGGCGCACATGCGGCGTACCTGGCGGTTCTTCCCTTCCTTGATCGTGATCTCGAGCTCTGCACCACCCGAGCGCGCGGCGATCATCGAGACCTCGGC
>CAINDT010000080.1 GCA_903847495.1 uncultured Actinomycetes bacterium | reverse complement strand
CCGATCGAGCTCGTCTGACCTCGTCGCGGTGCCGCCGGGTTCTGATAGATTCGCGTTCGGTCCGGGCGATTAGCTCAGTTGGTAGAGCACCGCCTCGACAAGGCGGGGGTCACTGGTTCGAGCCCAGTATCGCCCACTCGGTCTCCACAGGGAGTCCGCCCGGACGTCACCGAAAGCCGCCTCACGGGGCGGCTTTCGCATTCGCCAGCAGCCGTTGCCCCTGCACGTGCGAGTCCTCCGAGATGCGCTGACAACGGTGATGGGTGATGCGGCCGACTGCGGAGACACAGGGGCGCCCGCTACGCTCCCGGCATGCACTCGATCATCCGCGGTGTCGTCGTCCTGTGCGTCTCCGTCCTCGCGCTGGCGGGTCCCGGACTGGCCCAGGCCGAGACCAGCACGACGATCGGCACCGGTATCAAGACCTGCGAACTGGGACCCGGGGCCGATTGCCGCGGTGTCGTCCATCAGTGGACGGTGGAGACACATGGCAACCTCCGGAACGCGCGCTTCAGCGGCGCCGACCTCCGAGGCGCGGACCTCCGAGGCGCGGATCTGCGAGGGGCCGATTTCCGCGGGGCCATCCTCAAGCACGTGGATCTGCGCGGTGCCAGGCTGCGAGGTGCGCGCTTCGACCGATCGCCGAAGACCTCCACCCGGCAGAGCGGCGGGACCTCCTGCGTCCCCAACTGCGCGGGGGCCGATCTCACCTCGGCGGATCTATCGGGCGCGAGCCTCGCCTACGCGAACTTCTCCGGTGCGAATCTGAGCGGCGCCGATCTCACATACGCGGATTTGTCCTACGCCAACCTCTCGTACGCCGAGCTCTCCTACGCCGACTTCTCCTACGGCAAGCTCTGGTTCGCGAACCTGTCGTACGCAGACCTCTCTTATGCAGTGGTCGTCGCCAACCTGGCGTCCGGCGCAAATCTGTCGTACGCGAACCTGACGGGCACCAACTTGACTGGGTCGAACCTGACCCGACCCAAGATGGCGAACGTCATCGGCGTCACGTGGAGCAACACCACGTGCCCCAATGGTGCCGTGACGAGCGGCTGGTGCGTGGCCTAATCCCAGCCGTAGAGGGAGACGCGGGCGCCAGCCGGACCGTGCGACGACGAACGCAGTCGGAAGGATCCTTCAGCAGAGCACCGACCCGATCGCGATCTCGCTAGACGGTCTCGTAGATCTCGAGGCGTCGCTCGCTGAGGCGCGGCGCGATCTCCGCGGCGACGGTGGCGAGGAAGTGGGGCGACTCGCAGTGCGCCTGAAACGCCGCCTCGTCGTCGTACTGCTCGTAGAGGAACAGCTGCGACGGGTCGGCAGGATCGGTGTGGAGGATGTACGCCTGGCAGCCGGGCTCCGCGTTCGACGGTGCCAGCATGGATTCGGCCAGCTCGCGCACGCGCTGCTCCTCACCCGGATTGATCGTCCAGCGGACGGCGATGCAGTAGGCCACGGGGTGCTCCTCGTCGGTGTTCTGGCGCATCGTCGCACGCCCGGTACAGTGCGCGCATGACCGACATCGCCCGCCTCTTCTTCCTGCCCGGCGCCGGCTCGTTCGCGCCACACATCCTGCTTGAGGAGACGGGCGTGCCGCACGAGCTCGTGCGCGTGGTGCGCGACGACAACTCGGTTCCGGTCGAGCCCGCCGACTATCTGCACCTCAACCCGAGCGGGCGCATCCCGACGCTGGTCTGGCCCGACGGGACCGTGCAGACGGAGTCTGCCGCGATCTGTCTGGCGCTGGCGGAGCGCGCCGGGCGCGACAGCCTGATCCCTGCGATCGGAACCGCGGCGCGCATCGAGGCGCTGGCGCGCCTGACCTTTCTGACGAACACGGTGCAGGTGGCGATCCTCCGGGCGCGCTATCCCCAGCGCTTCGCCGATGATGAATCCGGCATGCGATCGGTCGCAGTCCGTGGCAATCGCGATCTCCTCGACCTACGCGATCGATGCGCCGCCTGGTACGGGAACGGCACCCCGTTCGTCCGCGGTGAGGAGCCCGGGGTGGACGACATCTTCCTCGGCATGCTGATCCGCTGGACACGCCTCACGGACGCACCGTGGTGGGACGATGCGGCGCTCGGCGCGTTCTACGAGTGCTTCCATGCTCTGCCCGCCGTGCAGCGTGCGCGCGAGCAGGAGGAGTTCGAGATCCGCCCGCCCGCCGGCACCTGAACGCAGGCGTCAGTGATCGTGTGCGCTGGCGGGGAGCGACTCGATCGCAGCCACTCCGCGCACCCACGCATCGCCGTCCGTCGAGAAGACCTCGCCAGCCGAGGCCGTGTGCAGCGTGAGCACCACCGTCGACGAGCGCTCTGCGCCATCTACCTCGCTGCGGAAGATCAGCGACTCGCCCTGCTCGGCGATCAGCTCTGCCCGTCCCGCAGGTCGCACGTCTGGCATGGCTCCTGCGGGGCCGCCGAGGATCTCTGAGTGGAACGTCCCGTCTGCCGCGAACGTGTGGCGCGCGGTAAGGTGGAGCATCTCGGCGTTGCTCGGCGAGGTGGCGCAGATCGTCACGACGAACTGCAGGCCGGCGAGAGGACTCACCGGAACGCCTGGATGCCCGTCACCGCACCGCCGACGACCAGCGTATGCACCTCGTGCGTGCCCTCGTAGGTGAAGACGCTCTCGAGGTTGTTCATGTGGCGGATCACCGGGTACTCGAGCGTGATGCCGTTACCACCCAGGATCGAACGGGCGGAGCGCGCGATCTCGAGGGCGCCACGAGCGTTGCCCATCTTGCCGAGCGAGACGTGCTCCGGGCGGAGGCGACCCTCGTCCTTCATGCGCCCGAGGTGGAGCGCCATCAGCATGCCGCGGTTGATCTCGAGGACCATCTCCGCGAGCTTCTGCTGCGTCAGCTGATACGACGTGAGCGGCTTCTCGAAGACGATGCGCTCCGTGGCGTACGACAGCGCCTCGTCGTAGCAGGCACGCGCAGCACCGACGACGCCCCAGACGATGCCGTAGCGGGCCTCGTTGAGGCACGACAGCGGACCGCGGAGGCTGGTGGCCTCGGGCAGGCGGTTCTCGTCGGGCACGCGCACGTCCTGGAAGACGAGCTCCGACGTGATCGAGGCGCGCAGCGACAGCTTCTTGTGGATCTGCGGTGCCGTGAAGCCGGGCATGTCCTTCTCCACGAGGAACCCGCGGATGCCCTCGTCGGTGGCGGCCCAGACGATCGCGACGTCGGCGATCGAACCGTTGGTGATCCACATCTTGGAGCCGTTGAGAATCCAGTCGTCGCCGTCACGGCGCGCGAACGTGCGCATCGAGCCGGGATCGGAACCCGCGTCGGCCTCCGTGAGACCGAAGCAGCCGATCAGCTCGCCCTTCGCCATGCCGGGCAGCCAGCGCTGCTTCTGCTCCTCGGAACCCCAGCGGTAGATGGCGTACATGGCGAGCGAGCCCTGCACGGAGACGGCGCTGCGCAGGCCGGAGTCGCCGTACTCGAGCTCGTGGTTGATCAGGCCGTAGGAGACCGCGTTCACGCCCGAACAGCCGTAGCCCTCGAGGTGCGCGCCCATGAAGCCGAGCTGGCCGAGCTCCGTGAAGACCTCGCGCGGGAGGATGCCCTGATCGAACCAGTCGCCAACCTCGGGAAGGATGCGCTCGCGCACGACTTCGCGCACAGCGTCGCGGATCGCCTTCTCGTCATCGCTGAGCAGCGCGTCGACGCCGACGAAGTCGTGCGGATCGATTGCCTTGTCGCTGGTCGTGGCCACGGAACAACCTCCAAGTCGAGTGCGGACAGCCTATCGCAGCGTCCGGTATCAGGCCTTTCGATCGTGCGCCCGCCGCGGCTGACGCGCGTCGGCCATGCCTGTACCATCGGCCCATGAAGCGCATCGCCGTCCCCCTCACCATCGCCGCCGTGCTCGCGTCCGCCACGAGCGCCACGGCCGCCACGCTGTCCGGCACCCTGTCCGGCGGCAAGGGCAACTCCATCGTCGTCGTTCAGGCCAGCGGCAAGGGCAAGAAGACCGTGATCACCGCCAAGAGCGGCGCCTTCAAGGTGGCTGGGGTCAGCCTGGCTGGCGCCACGGTCCAGATCGTTGGCGACGATGGCACCTATCTGGGACCGATCGTGATCGGCGGCGCCAAGTCGAAGGTCTACGAGACGATCAAGGGCGGCGCCAACCTGTCGCTCGGCACGATCAAGCAGAAGAACGATTACGCCGTCACGACGGCCGTGCCCACGTCCCGCATGTTCACGACGACGGCCTACACGGTGACCGCGAAGAGCGGCCGGCCCGTTGGCGCGGGCAAGTTCGGCCGCGTCAAGGTCGGCAACGGCAAGAGCGCCCTGAAGGGCTACGACGGCGTCGGACGCGACACGGATCTCGACGGCGTGCCGAACGTGTTCGATGTCGACGACAACGGCAACCTGATCCTCGACAACGTGGATCGGACCGGCCGCACCGGCATCCTCGCGCGCCGCGCCTTCGCCCGGCAGGCGATCTGCCCGGCACCGCCGGCGCCGCTCACGCCGGGCTGCGTCCAGCCGACGCCCGGCGGTGGCGGTAGCGGCTCGTCTCCGACGGCGACGGAGTTCCGGATGTTCTCGAACTTCAAGCTGACGGGCGTGACGAACATCAACCTGTATCTGGGTGGGACGACGGCGGCAGTGCAGCCGCTGATCGACGCTGCCTTCCCGTCGACGCTCACCCTAGCCACGCAGCTCGTCGGCGCAACGAGCGGCACGCTCGACTGCCTCGGCAACACGTACTGCGCCCCGCACACCACCGCAGGCGTCCCGTATCCGCTGGTCAATGGCGCGGCCGCGACGTTCGCCGGTACGGCGCTCGGCATCAGCAACGGCCCCACCAACGACGCGCAGATCACCCCGGGCACGAGCACGGCGGACATCGGCTCGGGTAACGCGTTCATCGAGAACGCCGGCGGATCGGCCTACCCCGGTGTACTCAACTTCGTGTTCAACACCGCCCCGGCGGTCTACTCGTACACGACGACCGCAAGCGCGTCCGAGCAGTTGATCACCTATGACGCAGTCACCGGACGCGCCACCGGCAACATCGGCATGGATCCGGCGACGCCGATCACCGTCGGCTCCGACGGCGTCGTGACGCTCAAGTGGTGGCGCCCGCAGCGCCCCGCCGTGTCCGGCGAGGCCAGCGCGAGCGGCTGGATCGACATCGGCGGTCTGCAGTACACGGCCGACGCCCCGAACGCACCGCGCTCCGCCTCCGGCGTTGCCATCGGCACGGCGCCCGGCAACTGCGCCGTATCGACCTACAGCAACACCACGTCCAACGGCACCGCCTTCACCAACAGCGGCACCGGTGGCGTGCAGGATCCGGCACTCGACGCGGCGACCAACCCCGCCGCGCCGACCGCGAACCTGCTGCAGTTCACCGTCAACGCCAAGGCGTGTTTCGGTGACGCCACCTGGGCGCTCCTGACGTCCGGCGCCACGTTCGACTTCGACATTCAGGCGCGCAGCCTGTACGGCGACAACGCCGCCCGCAAGCTGTACTTCCGTCTCGGCTAGAGCGGCCGGTGGCCATGGTCGGCGCTGGTAGCGTCCGGCCATGGCCACCGATCCGTTCGACCTCGTCGCCGACCTCGTGGACCGGGGTGTCGTCGGCGCGGCCCAATTCGCGGTCTGCCGACGTGGCTCGACGAGCTACGGGGCTTTCGGTGCGTGCGACGACCGTTCACGCTTCGCGCTCGCGTCGCTGACCAAGCCCCTCGTCGCCATGGCCTGTCTCGTGGCGTGCGACGAAGGCGTGCTGGAACTGGATGCGCCGCTGACCACCTACGTGCCGGACGCCGCGTGCAACGCCACCGTCCGCGAGCTCCTCGCGCACGCCTCGGGCCTGCCCGCCGACTCGCCCGTCGCCCGCCGCGCCCAACTGGACCCTGATGGCACGTGGGAGACCGTGGCCGCCGCGTACGCCACGCTGCAGCCGGTCGAGGCACCGCGCACCGCGCGCATCTACTCCAACGCGGGCTACGCGCTTGCCGCCCATGCGCTGGAGCGCGCGGCGGAAATGCCGCATCGCGCATACCTCGAGGCGGCGATCCTGGAGCCGCTTGGCATGACACGCACCACGATGGGCGCAGGCCTTGACGCTCCCGACGTCATCGACGTGCGTCAGCCCGGGCTGCTCGGCCACGGCGAGCGACTGTTCAACGACGCGCGCTTCCGCACGCTCGGGCTGCCACAGTCCGGTGGCTTCGGCACCGCGACGGACTATCTGCGGCTGCTGCAGTGTGTCGCCGGGCAGGGACCGGCACTGCTCGACGACGGGCTCCGGCTCGAGCTGCTGCTCAACCAGTGCGGCGCGCTGCCGGGCGGGGTGGGGGACTTCATGGAGTGGCCCGTCTGCGATTGGGCGGTGGGCTTCGAACTGCGCGACGCCAAGAGCCCGCACTGGACAGGAGAGATGCTGTCGGAGCGCAGCGCAACGCACTTCGGCGCCTCCGGCACCCTCGCGTTCATCGATCCGGAGCGCGACGTGCAGGCCGTCCTGCTCGCCAACCGCGGCACGTACTCCCGCTGGATGCTGGAGCCCGGCGGCTGGCCCGACATCTGCGCTGCGCTCGTCGCCTAGGCGCGCAACACTGTCCCCATGCGCCTGCGCAAGCACTGCTCGGACTGCGGCTCGCCCCTTGGACCGTTGGACGGCAACGCTCAGCCGTGCACCGCATGCGGGCAGCCGTACTACCACGACGCCAAACCCTGCGCCGCCGTGCTCGTGCTCGACGGGGAGCGGCGGCTGCTCCTCGGGCGGCGCGCGATCGAGCCTCGCCTCGGCCTCTGGGACATCCCGGGCGGCTTCTGCGGTCCCGACGAGACGCCAGAGGACTGCGCCGTCCGCGAGTTGCTCGAGGAGACCGGCTGCACGATCGAGCTCACGGGATTTCTCGCCCATCTGATCGACACGTACGGTGATGACGGCGATCACACGCTCAACGTCGTATTCACCGCTCGGATCGTCAAGGGCACACCCGTCGCCGCAGACGACGTGGCGGAGCTCCGCTGGTTTCCGCTCGACGCGCTGCCGCCACGAGATGCGCTCGCCTTCCGCAACACGGCACAGGCGATCGAGCTGATCCGCGCGACGTAGGGGAGGAGTGGCGGGACATCCCGCGAACTCCGCGCCATGACGTTCGACCATGACGACGACTGGGGCGACGAGCCCTCCCTGACCGGCCTCGAGCAGTGGGACGAGGACATGTGGGTTGAGGGCGGCATCGCCTCCATCGAGCGCTACCTCGCGCGGCATGCGGCCTTCGAGCTGTGGTGCGACGAGCAGACGCGGCGGTACGGCCGCAGCCCCGGGGGTGCGGAGGCCTGATCGGCCCGCCGCGGTAGGATTCGTCGCCGACGACCCTGCCGAACCTTTGAGCACCTACGACGCCGTACCCGCCACGCCCGACCACATCGCGATCGAGCATCGCGTGTTGGAGCTGTGGGAGCGCGAGCAGACGTTCAACCGGCTGCGGGCGCAGAACGCGGGCGGTACGCCCTTCTCGTTCACGGATGGTCCGATCACCGCCAACAACTCCATGGGCGTGCATCACGCCTGGGGCCGCTCACTGAAGGATCTCGTCCAGCGCCATCGAGCGATGTTGGGGCATGATCAGCGCTACCAGAACGGCTTCGACTGCCAGGGCCTGTGGGTCGAGGTCGAGGTGGAGAAGTCCCTTGGCCTCAATTCCAAGCAGGAGATCGAGGAGTACGGCCTCGAT
>CAINDT010000079.1 GCA_903847495.1 uncultured Actinomycetes bacterium | reverse complement strand
GTGGTGCCCGGTCGTCCAGTCCTTCTCCCAGACCGACATGAACAGTCGCCAGCAGGTTTCGAACCTCACGATCTCCGTCCGTGGCGACAGCGCCTGCAACACACCGCGCGGTGCCGTCTACTGGCCGCGGATCGACGGAAAGGACTTCAGGGCGTCGGTCTTCCCGACGATGAGCGGCGATGTGATGACCCCGCGCTCGACACGGCAGGCCGACCCGCCCGACCCCGACCCGAACGCGCCGGGAGCGGGTGACGCCTCGATGGTGCTCTCGATCCTGTCTGGCACGCGCCTGATGTGCGCGTGGGGCATGCGCGACGCGCCCGGGCAGACCTCCAAGATCCCGGCCGTCTGCCAGGACGCCGCCAAGCCGTCGGAGTACACGGTCAACGACCTGACCGTGCCGACGACACCGCCGCCGAAGTTCAAGATTCTGCAGGTGGTCCCATCGGGGGAGCCGTTTGTCCCCGTGGGGAAGAACCAGATCTCGGTACCGCCGAACGGGCCCGCATCCTCGCCGGTCAGCGTCACGTCGTCCACGATGTATGGCCGCTCTGACACGACCACCGACTCGGTGTCCCGAACCTATGGCGGCAAGATCGGGTACAAGTGGGGGCACAAGATCAGTGGTGAGTTCAAGGTGCCCTTTTTCGCGGCGGGAAAGCAGGAGATCACGCAGGAGGTCTCGACGGAGTTCAATGCATCGGGCACCTTCGGCAGCACGAACGGCTTCACATCGAGCACCACGAAGAACACCGCTGTCGCGGTGTCGACCAGTGCGCAGCCGGGCAAGACGACCGTGCTCCGGGTGTACAAGGCCACGTTCGGCACCGACTACCGTTTCCGTGCCGATGTCCTCTGGGGCATCGACGGCAAGCGCGAACCGGTCGCCAGCCCCGCCGCGCTCGCGACCGGCATGTCCGTGTCGAAGTCCCAGTCGTGCCTCGCCACGGTCGTCGGCGACGAGACCGTGACGGGCAGCATCATGGAGTTCGGCAAGCGCTTCATCGACCGTGGCGGAGACCGCACCAAGCTGAGCCCGTCCGAAGCCGCCTTCCTGGACTCGATCCCCAACTTCTACATCGGCTCGCGGGACTGCCCCGGCTTCCCCGCCGGCTTCGCCTCGCAGGCGGGCTTCAAGGGCGAGGGCGTCGGCTCGATGGCGTCGGACGCCCAAGACTCCATTCCGGTGCTCAATCCCGATGGCTCGCAGGCCTACGACGAGAACGGCAAGCCGAAGGGCATGCTCGTCGAGGCGATGTCGCTGACCGCCTGCGTGTTCACCGCGCCCTACCCGGCCGCGCGCAGCGTCCGCCTCGCCGCCGCCACGCCGCGCGCCACCGTCGACGTCTGTGGACCGGTGGACAATGACAGCGCCACGACCGCCACGGGTGGTACCTACGTCGACCTCGCGGACGGCCCTGCGGCCCGCGGGAGCAACGCCGGCGCCACCTACGACTCCCCAGCCACCGCGCTGGCGGAGAACGTCGTTGGCACCACGGGCGGTGACGTGATCCAATTCGGCGGCGGCGTGATCGACATCGCCGAGCCGTCCGCCGGCAGCGACCAGATCTATGGCGAAGGCGGCTTCGACCTCCTCTACGGCGGCACCGGCGACGATCTCGTCCATGGCGGCACCGGGGACTTCATCCTCTCCGGCGGCCCGGGCGCAGACCGCATCATCCAACGCGAGGGCGACGGCCAGATCAACGGCGGCACGGGGCCGGACCGCATCACCACGACAGACGCGACCGGCACCGTCCACGGCGATGCCGGTCGTGACCTGCTCGAAGGCCGGGGCAACCTCTCCAACATCGTCTTCGCCGGTGGCAAGGGCAACGACACCTATGTCTTCGGGCCCGGCGGCGGCTGCGCCGAAGTCTTCGAGACGGCCGGCGACCCGCTGGACACCGTGCGCACCAGCCGCTGCGTCACGGGCATCCAGGATGTCGAACGGGTGATCCTCGAGGGCGACCAGCCGCTCGCGATGACGACCGGCTTCGGTACGCAGACGATCATCGGCAATAGCGCGGGCAACCGACTGTCCGGCGGACCGGGCGCCGATCGGATCGACGGCGGCCCCGGCGCCGACCTGCTCATCCTCGGCAGCGATGCCTTCGACACCGCCACCGGCGGCCCGGATGCCGACCGCTTCCGCCCGACCGGTGCGCCGGCCGCCGCGCGGGGCAACCTGCTGCCAGCCGACGCGGTCGCTCATCGCATCACCGACTTCGACGCAGCCGAGGGCGACGTGATCGTGCTTTCAGCCGACGTCTTCGGCAGCACGGTCCGCGACCTCCGAACCCGCTTCACGCTGGTCGGCGGCACGCAGCCGCAGGCGACCGAGCCCGTCGGCTCCCTGCTCTGGAACACGACCACGCGGCTCCTGTCCTTCGACCGCGACGGCAGCGGCCCCGTCACACCGAAGGTGATCGCCGTCCTGCCCCCGGGCACCGTGCCATCCCCGGGGATGTTCCTGATCTCGTGATCGCCGCTCTGCGCCCTCTCATCCGCGGCGCCCTGGTCGGCGTCCTCCTGCTGGCGGCCGTGGTTGGACCCGCGGCAGCGGCTGACCTCCCACGCGTGACGTGGGGCGTCGAATTGCCCGGTGGACTCAGCGCGTCGAACCCGTCGCCGATTACGCTCGTCCCGGACGGCTCGATCGCGGTCAGCGGCCGCACGAACGCCAGCGGCAGGGCGATCGTGACGTCGGTCGCCGCGAACGCGACGCTGCTCGGAAGCGTTGACCTCGGCGACGC
>CAINDT010000078.1 GCA_903847495.1 uncultured Actinomycetes bacterium | reverse complement strand
GTGCATGAGGACGGTGCGGATCTGGCCGACGTCGTTGCTGAGACCCCAGACGCGGCCCCAGGTGGACTCCATCTCGGCTGTATCCTCGTGCGGCGGATCGCCGCCGATGGCGAACATCTTGACCGTCTCGTTGTAGACCCACGCTGGGTCCATCGGTTCGCTCATGGTGCCTCCCGGCGTCGCGTGCGGGCAGCCTACAAGACGGACGCAGCGCGGCTGCAGTTGCGCTACGCGTCCTTGACGGTGACGGTGACGGTCGTGTCGCCGGCCTTCGCGAAGCGCAGCGTCAGGTCGAACGTCGAGCCCGTCTCGAGCGGCGCGGCGAGGCCCATCAGCATGATGTGCAGCCCGCCGGGCTCGAACATCACCATCCCGTCGGCGGGAACATCGACGCTCGTCACCTCGCGCATCGTCATCGCGCCGTCCGCCATGGCTGCGTCGTCGCCCATCTCCATGGTGTGGTCCATGTCCATCGCCTCGCCGGTGCCAGTGTCGACCGCGACGGTCTCGTGCATGCTGGCGCTCGCGGCGACGCTCGTCGGGACGGACACGCCGGTCAGTACGTCGGCCTCGGCGCCTCCGTGGAGCATCAGGTAGATCGCGCCCATCTCCTGCCCCGGCGCCGTGGTTCGTGCCCAGGCATCGGTTGCCTCCGCCTTGCCGCTCGAGCTGGAGTGTTCCATGCCGCCGCAGCCTGCGAGTGCGACGCTGGCGAGGCCGAGCGCCATGAGAACGAGGAGTTTCCGTGGAGTGCGCATGGCGTGCCTCGCTAGGCGACCGCGTCGAGTGCGACGCGGAGGTCGTGGGTCATCACGTCGGCCGGCGTGCCGAATGGCCACTGCACGAGCAGACGCCCGTCGGGGCCGATCGCGTACGTGAAGGCGGAGTGGATCACCTCAGGCTTGCCGTTGGCGCCCTTGTTCACCTGGTACGCCGCGGCGAAGTCCTTGGCGACTTTTTGGAGCGTGGCGTCGTCTGTGGTGCGCAGGGGGATGCCGTCGGGGAAGAATGCGTGCAGGTAGCGCGTGAGCTTCGCCGGCGTATCGCGCTTGGGATCGACGGTGATCATCGCGACGCGGGTCCGGCTGCGCAGGTCGGGCGGAAGATCCTTCAGCGCGGTGCGCAGATCGGCGAGGGTCGTGGGGCAGATGTCGGGGCAGGTGGTGAAGCCGAACATGACGAGCAGGATCTCGTCGTCGCCCTGCCCGCGCAGGGGCGTGGGCGCGTCAGCGTTGGCGACGTCGGGTAGCGGCGTGCCATCGACGGCAGGCGGCGGCGTGCGGACGATGCCCGAGTACAGCGGAGCGGTCTCGACTTGGCCGCTCTCGCTGCCGCCGCAGGCCGCCAGCAACCCGACGACGAGCGCGATGGGGATGACGAGGAGGCGACGCGGCAGAACGTGCATCGCCCCATTGTCGCGCAACCTCGGCGGAACGTTCCCGGTAGGTGCGACGTCCGCCGACGGTGTCAGGCCGGCCCCTTGGAGGGGAGCCCCGCCGATACCTCACTCGACGTCGGTCAGCCCGTTGGCCCGCATCGCGCGGCGGTAGTTGACGGCCACGGCGTCGAACTTGAGGTGCAGCTCGTCAGCGAGGTCGAACGGCACCCGCTCGGGGCGCTGCGACTCGACGACGACCTGATCCTGATTGAAGATCACGTCCTCGAACTCCTGGAGTACGGAGTCGGGCTGCTCGAGGTTGTAGTTGCGGCCGATCACGACGTAGCCGCGGCTCGTGTCGGGTCCGGTCGGCTGCGACGAGAAGAGGTAGACCATGCCGTCATCGCCGCCCCAGCCGAGGCGCAGCGCGATGGTGTACGGCAGATGCAACTCGTAGCGCGAGCGCCGCGTCTTCACCTCCAGCTCCTCGTTGGCGAAGACGGGGAAATCGTCCGAGTTCGCAGCCTCGGGCCGCACGATCGAGTAGTGGAGGATGTGCCCGTCGGTCGTGACCTCGTGCTCCGGTACGACAGGGCGATCGGGGTCGCCGAGCAGGCCGGGGTGGACCCACGGGAAGTGTCCGAAATCGGTGAAGTTCTCGAGCTGGCGCGAGGAATCGGCCTGCCACTCGTAGGGGCCGGCGTTGACGAGCACCCAGCCCTCGGTCTCGAACTCGGGGATCGCGGGGATGTCCCACCGGGGCTCGTCGAGCGAGACCCAGAGAAGGCCGTATCGCTCCTGGCAGTGATGCGCCGCGATGCGCGCCTTGGCGGGCACCTTGGTCGGGTCCGCGAGTTGGGGAATGGCGGTGCAGCGGCCGTCGGTGGCGAAGCGCCACGCGTGGTACGGGCAGACGATCTCGTCGCCTTCGACCCGCCCGAGCGAGAGCGCGGTACCGCGGTGGATGCAGAGGTCCGACGTCGCGTGCGCGACGCCGGCGGAGTCGCGCCAGAGCACGAGCGGCTCGCCGAGCAGGTCGGCAGGGATGGGCTTGTCGGTCAACTCGCTCGCGAAGGAGACGGGATGCCAGTGGTTGCGCAGCGCCTTGGCGTTGCCGCGGGCGGTAGGGGAGAAGGACTCGGAAGCGGCCACGGCGGGAGTATGGAGCACGGTGACTGCACCCGCCACGCGCCGGATCACCGCACCACCTGCCGCTTGCGCCGAACTCGCCGGTGCCGGGTAGTATTCGCCCCGCGCTGGCATCAGCGACTTGCCCTCTTAGCTCAGTGGTAGAGCACCTCCATGGTAAGGAGGGGGTCCGGGGTTCAATCCCCCGAGAGGGCTCTTCAGTGGCCGCGGACCACGAGCGGGAATAGCGGCGCGTAGCGAGGCGTTCCCACCGTCGGACCTACCGATACCTTCAGGAGCCCCAT
>CAINDT010000077.1 GCA_903847495.1 uncultured Actinomycetes bacterium | reverse complement strand
TGCCCACTCAGCGGCCCTGCGAGTGACGATTCGGACCCGGATCCAGAAGCGTGGACTCCACGCCCTGGGAGGCGGTCACATGGGTGCCCGCCAAAAACGTGCACGTAATCTGCCAATTTGGATCCGGATCCAAATTGGTCGAACGCGATCAACCTCGAGGCCGTCGCATCGTCAGTCGCGCTCGAGCAGCACCACGGCCTGCGCGGCAATGCCCTCGCCGCGGCCGGTAAAGCCCAGCCCGTCCGTGCCCGTCGCGCGAATCGAGACGCGATCCGGCGTGGACTGGAGCGCGCCAGCGCAGTTGGCGCGCATCTGATCGACATGCGGCGCGATGCGCGGCTGCATCGTCACGACCATGCAGTCGGCGTTGACGAGACGCCAGCCATCCTCGGCGATGCGCTCGAACGCGAGGCGCAGCAGGTCGAGCGACGCGGCGCCCTTCCACTCGTCGTTGGAGGGGAACATGCGACCGATGTCGCCGATACCCGTCGCCCCGAGCAGCGCATCGGTGAGCACGTGACAGACAACGTCGGCGTCAGAGTGGCCCTCGAGGCCGCGGTCGAAGGGAATCGCGACGCCGCCGAGCACGAGCGGACGGCCCTCCACGAGTCGGTGGGCATCGACCGCTGTGCCAACTCGGAGCTCAGCCAAGGGGCACCGCCCGGCGATCGCGTCCCTTGATCTCCATCACCTCGGTGTAGCCCGCAGCGAGCGCGGCCTGTACCGCCTGATCGAAGGCGAAGCCGACGTTCTCCGGCTCGTGCGCGTCGGACGACAGGACGACCGGCACGCCGCGAGCACAAAAGCGCTCGAGCAGCGACGGGCCGGGATAGATCTCCTTGGCCGCCTTGCGAATGCCGGCCGTCGAGATCTCGACGCAGCACCCCGCCTGCTCCAGGGCGTCAGCGATGCGCTCAAACGCCCACTCGAGCGTCTCCGCAGACGGCAGTGGGCCGAACGACTTCGGCAGGTCGGCGTGCGTCATCACGTCGAACTGACCACTCAGCGCGGCGCGCGTGTAGCGGTCGACGTAACCGCGCCAGAGGGCATCGGGATCGATCTCGTTGAACGCCGAGTAGAGGTCGTAGTCGACCGCCCCCTCATCGACCCAGTGGATGCTGCCGAGGATCAGATCCCAGGGGCGCCCCTTGAGCGCATCAACGAGGACCTCCTGCCCACTCGGCAGCCAGTCGCACTCGATGCCGATCAGGAGCGGAAAGCCCGCGGCCTTCGCCTCGCTCAGGGTGTCCCAATACGCGTCGATGTCCCACTGCGTCTGCGTGTCCCAATAGGGGTGCGCCCAAGCGGGCTTGGCGATGCGGAAGCGGTAGATGTGCTCCGTGATCGCCACGTTGGCGAGACCTCGATCCATCGCGGCAGCAACGTGCGGGACGATCGTCTCGATCGAGAGTGCCTCCTCGTCGAGGGGGTCGTCGTCGGGACGAAGGTGGGTGTGGTGATCAGTCAGCACGACGCAGCTCCTCCGCCCGCTCGAGGTCGGCGCGCGTGGTGATCTTGAGCGTACGCGGGTCGCCGGCGACGGTGGCGATCGTGCCGCCAGCGCGCTCGACGAGGCTCGCACAATCCGTCCCCGACGCGCGATCCGGCGCAGCGACGGCCCGGCGGAAGCCGTCCGCGAGGAAGGCCTGCGGGGTCTGCACGGCGCGCAGTTCAGCGCGATCGAGGGTCTCCACGACCCGTCCGGCGGCATCGATGCGCTTGACCGTGTCGTCGATCGGCAGCACGGGGATCACGCCATCAGCACCGTCGGCGAAGCCGCCGAGCACGCGGTCGATCAGATCAGCGGGGACGAGCGGCCGGGCCGCGTCGTGGACGAGGATGATCGCCGCGTCGGCAGGCACCTCGGCGACACCCGCGGCAACGGAATCGGAACGCGTCGCGCCGCCGGCCACGGCAATCGAGGCCTTACCGGCACCGATGTCGTCGGCCATGAAGGTGGCGCGCTCCTCCCAGCCCTCCGGCACGACGAGCACGATGCCGTCGATTGCAGGGTGGTCGTCCAGGGCGGCGACGGACGAAGCGATCAGCGGATCCTCGCCGAACGCCACGAAGGCCTTCGGATGCTCGGCGCCCAGCCGCTCGCCGGATCCGGCGGCGACGACGACCGCCCAGACGGCGACCGCATCAGCCATCGGCAGCTACGCGCGCGCGGCGCGGGCCTCGGCACGCGCCTCGGCGAGGTCCGCGAGCAGCTTGTCGAGGTGCTCGTTGGTCTCGTCCTCGTCCTTGTCGAGCACCCAGCGGAGCTCGGACGAGAGGATGCGCTTGGCCTGGGCCAGCAACTGGCGCTCGCCGGACGAGAGGGGCTTCTCGGCGTCGCGCAGGGACAGATCGCGGATGACCTCGGCGATCTCCTTGACGTCACCGGAGCGGATCTTGTCCTTGTTCATGCGGAAGCGGCGGCTCCACGAGCCGGTGTCCTCCGGGATCTCCTCGCCGAGCACGGCAAGGACGGCGTTGGCGCCCTTCTGATCCATCACGCGACGCAGTCCCAGCTCGTCAACGCGGTTGACCGGAATGCGAACGACGAGGTCGTCGGCGATGATCCGGATCGTGAGGTACTCGACCTCCTCACCGAGCACGGTGCGCTTCTCGATGCCGTCGATGATGCCGGCGCCGTGCTGGGGGTAGACGATCCGATCTCCGACTTTGAACACCTGCGCTCCTCCGTGCTGGGATCGGAAGGATAACCGCAATCGACCCCGAATGGGGGAGGTTTCAGCCGCCGGCGCGGAGGTGCCGGTCGTGCAGTCGGCGGAGGCCCTGCTGGACCTCGGCGGCGTGCGCCGGGGAGATGCCCTCGACGCCCTGGAGCTCGCGCAGCGTGGCGCGCATGAGGGCGTCGTACGACGGGAAGGCGGCGATGATGCGCTCCGTCTCGTCGTCGTCGAGCGTGGCGACCTGGGCGAGTGCCCGATATCCGCGCGGCCGCGGCTCAAGGGCGCGGCGGTCCGCGAAGCCCATCGCCAGCGCCACGCAATCGAGCTCGACGAGTTCCACGTACTTGAGCGCGGCCAGCTGCTCGAGCACGAGCTCGCTGCCCTCCGTGACCTCGCGGTTGCGGTAGTCGTGCACGATCGCGAGTCGCTCCGCCTCCACGCCCTCGGACAGTTCGGCGAGCTGCATGGCGACGAGCCGTCCGTCGAGGCCGAGCTCGGTGACGTTGCGCTCGATCTCGCCGATCATCCGCGCGGCCATC
>CAINDT010000076.1 GCA_903847495.1 uncultured Actinomycetes bacterium | reverse complement strand
TGATCCCGTCGTCTAGGAGACGGTGCCGTCCAGGATCTGGAGCGTCTTCAGGTCCGAGTAGAAGTCGAGCGCGTAGTCGCCGCCCTCGCGCCCGATACCGCTGATGCCCGCGCCGCCGAACGGCGCGGTGAGATCACGCACGAGGAAGCAGTTGACCCAGAAGGTGCCGGCGCGCACCGCGCGGCCGATCCGGTCGGCGCGCTCAGCGTCGGCGGTGAACAGGATCCCCGACAGGCCGTACTCGGTCGAGTTGGCGAGCGCGACGGCCTCCTCCTCGGTCGTAAACGTCTGGATCGTCAGCACGGGGCCGAAGACCTCGTGCTGCACGATCTCGCTGTCGTTCGACGTGGGGCGGATCAGCGTCTGCTCGTACCAATTGCCACCGAGGTCCGACACCTTGCCGCCGCGCAGGATCTCGTCGCCATTGGCGCGCGCACGATCGACGAAGCCGGCGACGCGCGCCAGGTGGTCGGGGTGGATCAGCGGGCTGATCGTCGTCGTCTCGTCGTGCGGGTCGCCGAGCACCTGCGCATCGACGTTGCGGTGGAAGCGCTCGAGGAAGGCATCGACGACCGACTCCTCGACGAGCAGCCGTGTGCCCGACAGGCACACCTGACCGGCGTCGTCGTACTGCAGCGCGGCCTTGGCGGCAGCGGCGTCGAGATCGGCGTCCGCGAAGACGAGGAACGGGTTCTTGCCGCCGAGCTCGGCGGTGAAGGGGACGATGTTCTCGGCGCCGGCGCGGCCGATGTGGCGCGCAGTCTCGGGCGAGCCGGTGAACGACAGGCGTCGAACGCGACGATCGGTGGTGAGCGCCGCGCCAACCTCCTCGCCGATGCCCTGCACGAGGTTGAAGACCCCGGGCGGGAAGTCCGCCTTGTCAACGAGGTCGAACAGCAGCGAACACGACAGCGGCGACCACTCGGCGGGCTTGAGGACAACGGTGCAGCCGGCGGCGAGCGCGGGCGCGCACTTCCACGTAGAGAGCATGAACGGCGCGTTCCACGGGGTGATCACGACGGCCGGACCGCTCGGGTTGCGCACGACGCGGTTGGTCGTGCCGTTGGACTCCCACACGCGCTCCGTGTACTCGCAGGCGAGGTCGGCATAGGCGCGGAAGTTGCGGGCGCCACGGCCGATCACCCGAGCCTTGAGCGAGCGCTCGAGCATCGCCATGTCCCAGCACTCGACCTCGGCGATGTGATCCACGTGCTTGTCGATGAGGTCAGCGAGGCGGTGGAGGTACGGCGCGCGCCCCTCGGGACCGAGCGCGGCCCAGGCGGGGAAGGCGCGCACAGCGGCGCTGATCGCGGCGTCGGCGGTGGCGGCGTCGCCGCGGCACACCTCGGCGAGCAGCGATCCGTCGATCGGCGAGCGATCCTCGAACGTCGATGCGCTGCCGACGCGCTGGCCGTCGATGTAGTGCTCCGGCGAGACCGTATGGCCGTGGACCTCGACGCGCTGGCTCACGCCTCGCCTCGCAGATCCGTGATCGTCTCGAGGTCGTTCACCGAGTACGCGAAGGTGAAGCGGTAGCCCTTGCCGACCCGCACGGGCTGGAGCGCGATGTGCTCCTCGTTGGGCGCATCGCCGAACGTGAGCGTGGCCTCGCCCTCCCAGATCGTGGAGATCGAACGGTCGTACGACTTGGCTCGCACGAGCTCGTGCACCGCCGGCGTGTCGTGGGTGCCCTCCGCGAGCTGCGGGAAGTGGCGGCGATTGACGAGCGGCGGCGCATTGTGCTCGGGACCGCCGCTGCTCTCGCCCGTCAGCTTGACCGTCGCCTCGATCAGTCGGCGATCGTTGGCGGCCATCGTGCCGCCGAACGTCGAGCCGGCGGCGATGGCAGGGTCGGCCAGAGTGCCGAGACCGAACGTGCGCGTCATCCAGACGGAACCGAGCTTCTTCGGGAAGCCCTGGATCCAGCCGCGCACCAGCGCGAAGTCGCGATCGACCCAGATGTAGGGGCACGTCGTGACGTGCTCGTCGCCGAGCATCGCGTTGACGACGATGAAGGCCTCCTTGTACTGGCTGCGCGCGGGATCGATCAGCTCGTTCTGGTCGGTCGTGCACGACTGCCAGTCGGCGAAGATCACCGCGGCGCGACCGGGGTCGGCGGCGTACGGCTCCATGCCGGGCGGCAGCACCGCCGCGACGGCGGCCGGATCGGCCCAGTAGTCCACGACGATGAAGTCACCGACGTAGTGCCACGGCGGCGACGGCACGAGGCTCGCGCTGCCGGTGGGGGAGAGGGGGAGGCTGTAGCCCTTGCTCATGTGATCTCCTGGCGGCTCAGACGTGATCCGCGTACTCGGTCCATTCCCATTCGGTGACGACGCGGGCGAAGCGATGCAGCTCGCGCCGCTTCACGTCGACGACGGTGCGCATCATGCGCTCGCCGAGCGCACCGGCGATGATCGTGTCGGCCTCGAGCGCGTCGAGCGCAGCGCCGAGGTCCTGTGGCAGGGCGACCGGGTCGCCCAGCTCGAGCCCCCGCTCGATGCCGTCGCGGCCCGCGGCCAGGGCGGCCGTGAGCAGCAGGTACGGGTTCGCAGAGGCGTCGCCGATGCGCAGCTCGACGCGCGTAGCGTCGCCATTCTGCGGCGGCACGCGCAGATACGCGGTGCGGTCGTCGCCACCCATGTCGGCCTGCAGCGGAGCGAGGCCGATGTTGGCGTTGGCGAGGCGCTTGAAGGAGTTGATCGTGGGGCACGCGAGCGCGGTCAGCCCCTGCGCGTGGGCGATCAGACCCGCCGCGAAGGCGCGGCCGAGCGCCGACAGGCCACCCTCCGGCTGGGCGAAGGCGTTGCCTGTGTCGGTCCAGAGCGAGATATGGATGTGGTGGCTTGAGCCCTCGGCGTCGGCGAACGGCTTGCCCATGAAGTTCGCGCGCAGCCCGTTGCGCCCGGCCGTCTCGCGGACGACCTCCTCGAACAGGAACACGCGATCGGTCGCGTCGAGCGTGTCGCCGTGGTCGAGGTTCAGCTCGAACTGCCCGGGGGAGACCTCGCGGTGCGCGGCGGTCACGCCGAGACCCATGGCCACGCACGCGTCCTGCATGGCGCGGATGACGCCATCAGGATCGGCCGCCCAGCCCGACGTGTAGGCCAGGCCGACGCCGGGTGAGTAGCGACCGACCGTCGGGCCCGAGCCCGGCTCGAGGAGATAGAACTCGGGCTCAGACGCGGACACCGCGCGGTACCCGAGCGCCTGCAGCCGAGCGAGCTCGGCCTTCAGCAGTGAGCGCACGCAGAGGCCGGACGGCACGTGACCGGGATCGACGACGTCGGCGAGGATCCACGCGGTCTGCGGATCCCACGGCACCTGACGCGCCGTCGTGGCGTCGGGCACGGCATGGGTGTCGGGCAGGCCGATGCCGCCGGGATGCGGCGCATCCATCAGCGGCTCGCCGTCGAGGCCCTCGACGAGGCTGGCCTCGCAGTAGCCGATGCCGCCCGCGAGATCCGGCAGCGAGGACAGCGGGTAGTCCTTGCTGCGTGGGCGCCCGTGCGGATCCGCGTGGATCACGCGTACGCGTGTCACGCCCTGCGCGGCCAGCGCATCGCGCAGGGAGGTGAGGGTCTCGTGGTGCATGCGTCAGTCGGCGAGCGGCGGCAGCGGCGTGCCCTGCGCCTCGAGCTGGTGGCGCTCCGAGTGCACGGCGGCCTCGTCGAAGCGGAAGTACGAGCGCGGCGGCAGGACGCCCCACGTGTTCGAGCCGAAGGCATCGTCGGCCCACTCGCGTGGCGTGTGCGGCAGCCGCAGGATCTCCATGTCGCAGTAGAGCTCGACGAACAGGTTCTCCTCGGGGATGCGCACGTAGGCGCAGAGGTTGCGCGCCAGGTTGTGGTGCACGGGACCCCAGCCGAGCCACCGGCCATGACGGCCGAGGTGATCGAGGAACACGCGCAGCTGGCCCCAGTCGACGATGTCGAAGGCGATGTGGTGGAAGTGCGCCGGGCCCTTGCCGACGATCGCCATCTGGTGGTGCTCCGGGTGCACGTGGAACCAGATGCCGGCCTCACCGAGCTTGTCGGACACGTGCATGCCCATGACGTCGGTGTAGAACGCCGTCGTCTCGGCGATATTCGGCGCGAGGATGTTGACGTGGCCGAGGCGGCGCGGGTGCATGCCGAAGGGCGGCTCGTTGCGGCGTCCGGCGTCGGGCCAGAGCTCGATCGCCGAGCGCTCGCGATGCGCGAGCAGCTGCAGGCCGCGGCCGGACGGATCGCTGAAGCGCAGCGAGCCATCGGGCTCGCGGCTGTAGCTCACGTTGCACGCGTCAAGGTGCTTGGCGGCCTCCTCGAGCGAGCAATCCGCGGCGAGCTCCCAGGCGCTGTGGTCGTGGTCGGGCTCGGCATCCTGCACGAGCTCGAGGCAGTAGTCCTCCGAGTCGGCGCGCAGCAGCGAGCGGCCCGGCTCCTTCGCGACGACCTCGAGGCCGAACTGCACCGACCAGCGGGCGGTGGCCTCGTCGATGTCGAGCACGCGCAGGCAGGCGTGGTGCAGGTCGTGCAGTCGGATGCTCATGTCATACCTCCCCGGCGGCGACGCGCCGCTCGGCCTCGTCCTCGGGAATCGCGAGCGCGACGTGCAGCGTGTTCGCGGAGGTCTCGGGCTGGTCGCCCGGACCGGTCAGATCCACATTCCAATCGACGACGGTATTGCGGAGTGCGGGGAAGCCCGCGATCTCGACCTCGACGACATCACCGACATCCATCGGGCGCGAATTGGCTGGCGTGCCCGTCAGCACGACATCGCCCGGCACCAGCGTGATCACGCGGCACAGATCGGCGAGCTGGTAGCGGTAGTCCCAGATCAGGTCGTCGCCATCGCCCTGCTGCACGACCTCGCCGTTGATCCGGGTCGTGAGGGTGAAGCCGTCGTCGGGCGTCCACTGGTCGGCGGTGATCAGCGCCGGGCCGATCGGCAGAAAGCCGTCCTGACCCTTGACGCGCAGCATCGAGCCACGGTCGGCGTGGCGGAAGTCGTGCAGGCCGACGTCGTTGGCAGGGGCGAAACCGGCGACGTACTCGTGCACGTGCTCGGCCTTGACGCCCTTCATCTCGCGGCCGACGACGACGGCGATCTCGCCCTCGTAGTTGAGGAAGCGCGTGCCGTGCGGACGGCGCAACTCGCCGAGGTGCCCGTTCAGCGTGGTGGGCGGCTTCATGAAGTACGACGGCTCCGGCGGCGTGTTGGCCTTGTACTCGGTCAGGCGCGACTGGTACGTGAGGTGCACGGCGATGATCTTGGTCGGCTCGACGGGCGCCAGCCAGTGCGCCTCGTCGGCCGCGACCTCGGTGCCGTTCTCGAGGAGAACGACGCCATCGTCCTTGAGTTGGCCCCAGTGGGGCTCGCCGTTATGGAGGATGCGGACGCGCAGCATCAGCGCGTGCCGTCCTGTGTCGAAGTGCTGATGCGGTCCATGTTCCCTCCCGGAAGGATCCTACGCGCCACGCGTCGGGGGGCAAGAAGAGCGACGCATGCTTTGGATACTGTATCCAATCTGCGGCGTGCTGTGAACCCGCCCCACCATAATCTCCAAACGGCAGGGGAGGGAACCGCGAGGCACTCACGAACCAGCCGTGGAGGACCACGCCCAGATCGGGCAGACCAAGGGGGAGCACTATGGGCGCGCAAGCGCAGGGAGGCGAGAAGCTCGGTTCGGGCAATCTCAGCCTCCTCGACGTCATCGCACAGTCGATCGGGTTCATCGGACCCGTCTTCGCAGCTGCGTTCTTCATCCCGACGATCGTCGGGCTGTCCGGCAAGGGCGCCGGCATCGCCAGCCCGATCTCGATCCTGCTGACCATGGTCGGCATGTGCGCGATCGCCTGGATCATCTCGCGCTTCGCGCGACGCATCCACGCGGCGGGCTCGCTCTACAACTACGTCACCGAGGCGTTCGGTGAGCGCGTCGGCTTCGTTGCGGGCTGGGTGTACTACGGCGGCGTGATCGCGCTGACCCTCGCCATCGGCCTCGCCTTCGGCGGTTTCCTGCAGGGCACGCTGATGATCTACGACGTCGACATCCAGTGGTACTGGCTGTCGATCGCCTTCTGGGTCGTCGCCGGGCTGATGCTCTTCCGCGGCGTCGCGATCTCGACGCGTGTGCAGCTGGTGCTCGGTCTCGGCTCGTTCATCATTATCCTGGCCTTCTCGCTCTGGGTGATCCTGAAGGTGGCGGGTGACGGTGGCCTGAGCGGCGAGCCGTTCAATCCCAGCTCGTCGTTCGACGGCTGGAACGGCATCTTCTTCGGCATCCTCTACGCCGCGATCATGTTCATCGGCTTCGAGTCCTCGGCCAACCTCGCCGAGGAGACCAGCAATCCGCGCAAGCACATCCCGCGCGCGATCTTCGGCTCGACGATCGCCGTCGGCATCTTCTACATCATCGTCACGTACTCGCAGGCCGTCGGCTTCGGGCTCGACGTCAACGCGTGGCTCGAGGCGTTCCCGCCGCTCTACGCCCTGTCGGCCGACCCGGTCTACGGTGGCAGCCGCTTCGGCGAGCTGGTGCAGTGGCTCGTGGTGATCGACATCGCTGCCGTCGGCCTCGGCACGGCGACCGGCTCCAGCCGTGGCCTGTTCGCGCTCGCGCGTGATGGTCGCCTGCCGGCGTTCTTCGCCAAGGTGCATCCGAAGTACAAGACGCCGTACGTGGCCTCGACGATCCTGGCCGTCGTCTCGATCGTCCTGGTCGCCATCGTGGCCTGGACCAACGGCCTGCTGACGGTCACCGAGATGGATCCGGGCGCGTGGTATCCGCTCTTCAACTGGCTCGCCACCTTCGGCGGCTTCATGCTCGTCGCGGTCTACGTCGCGATCTGCGTGGCGGCCTTCAAGGGCATGCCGGGCGAATCGACCGGTCTGCTCGCGCTGGCGGGCATCATCGGCGGACTCGTGTCGCTGGGCGCCCTGTACGGCGTGATCTCGCTCTACTGGGGCTCGGGCACGTCGTACGCGAACATCTGGTGGATCGCGCTCATCTGGCTCGCACTCGGCCTGATCGTCACGGCCGTGCTCGCCTCGCGTGGCGCGTTCAAGCGCACCACCGTCTAGCGCAGTGCACTGCGGGGGTCCGGGGCTTCGGCTCCGGGCCCCCGTTTGCGTTTCGTGACCGGGAAGGGGACGGTACGCTTTCCTCCATGGCCATCAACGCCGACCCCGCGATCGACCCGGAGCGCCGCCAGCGCCTGCTCGACATCGTCGACGAGATCGGTCCCGCGTTCCGCGAGCGCGCACCCAAGTACGACCGCGAGGCGTCGTTCCCGTTCGAGAACTTCGACGACCTCTACGACGCCGGCTTCTACGGCCTCTGCATCCCGACCCGCTACGGCGGCCTCGGTGCGTCGTTCAACGACTACATGCACATCGGTGCGGCGATCGGCGCGTACTGCCCGATGACGGCGCTGACGTTCAACATGCATACGCAGACCGTGCTCTGGACGGGCGTGGCCGCCGACGATCTCGACATGAGCGACGAGCACCGCGCCGCCCACGAGGCACTGCGCAGCGAGCTCTACCGCCGCATCATCGAGGAGAAGGCCCTGCAATCGCAGCCGCTCAGCGAGGGCATCGCCCAGGGCGCCACGCGTGGCTTCGCGACGACGGCCGAGAAGGTCGACGGCGGCTACAAGGTCAACGGCCGCAAGATCTTCGCCTCGTTGTCGGGCGCGGCGTCGGACTACAACATCACCTGCGTCGAGACCAGCGAGGACGAGATCCTGTTCCTCGCGATTGCCGCCGATGATCCGGGCGTCGAGATCGTCGGCGACTGGGATCCGCTTGGCATGCGCGGCACCGTCTCGCGCACGTTGCTGTTCAAGGACGCCTTCGCTCCGGACGAGGCGGTGCTGCTGCCGCCCGGCATCTACAACCAGCTGGCCGAGCGCTGGCCGTACGTCTACATGACGCTGACGCCCGCCTACATGGGGCTGTCGAAGGCCGTCATCGACT
>CAINDT010000075.1 GCA_903847495.1 uncultured Actinomycetes bacterium | reverse complement strand
GTCAGGGCGGCCGGAGGCCTTGATCCCAGCCGTCACGCCGGCAGCGACGAAGCCACGCGGGTGCAGGACGCCTACGGCCACAGGCCCCGCACCGTCAGCCCGGCACTCTCGTCGACGCCGAGCATGATGTTGGCGTTCTGCACGGCTTGGCCGGCGGCGCCCTTGACGAGGTTGTCGAGCGCCGACGTGATGAGCACGGTCCCGGTGCGATCATCGGTCCAGCCATTGATCCAGCAGACGTTCGAGCCGGCGAGCTTCTGCGGCGCCGGCATACCGCCGAGGCGGATGAAGGGCTCGTCGGCGTAGCGCTCGCGGTACAGATCGTCCAGATCGGCCTGGTCGAGCGGGCTCACGAGGCGCACGTGCGCCGTCACCAGCAGCCCGCGGCTCGAGGGCAGCAGATGCGGCACGAACGTTGCGGGCTGCGGCGCGCCGGCGAGCGCGCCGAGCTCCTGCTCGATCTCAGCGAGATGGCGATGTCCGGTCACCGAGTACGGCGTGACACCGTTGTAGATCTCCGGCAGGTGCGTCTTGTCGGTCGGCGTGCGGCCCGCACCGGTCACGCCTGACTTGCCGTCGAGATGCACGGGGCCGTCGATCAGCCCCGCGGCGGCCAGTGGTGCGACCCCGAGAATCGCGGCGGTCGCGTAGCACCCGGGATTGGCCACGGCGCGCGCCACGCGCACGTCCTCGCGGTGCAGCTCCGGTAGCCCGTAGGTCCAGCCGTCAACGCGGAAGTCGGAGCCGAGGTCGACGACCTGGGTGCCGAGTTCAAGCAGCTGCTCGCCTAGGTCGCGCGACTCGCCGTGCGGCAGCGCAAGGAACACGATGTCGCAGTTTTTGAGTCCCTCGGCGCTGATGTCGTCGAACCCCTCGCTCCGCGCCTGCAGCACCGCGGGGCGGATCGACGGATGCGCCTCGAGGATGCGGATCAGCTCCTGCCCCGCGTAGCCGGACGCGCCGACGACACCCGCGGCGAGGGGCCGCGTGTCGGGGTCGCTCGGGGTCGGTGCGGTCGAGTACTGCATGCGGATTCGGAGTCTCGCACAGGCCCGGCGAACGCCAGGCCAGCGCCTCTAGCGACGGCGCTTGCCGCGACTGCTCTGGTTCATGTGCATGCGCTGAAGGACCTCGAACTCGTCGAGGGATCGTCCCGAACCGACGGCGACGCAGGTCAACGGCGACTCCGCGATCTGGACCGGCATCTGTGTTTCGGCGCGCACGCGCTCGTCGAGGCGGGTCAGCAACGCACCGCCACCGGCGAGCACGATGCCCTTGTCCATGATGTCCGCAGCGAGCTCCGGTGGCGTCTGATCGAGCGTCGACTTGATCGCGCCGATGATTTCGACCAGCGGCTCTTCCAGCGCGCTGCGCACCTCGGCGGCGGTCAGCAGGATCGTCTTCGGCAGGCCGGTCACCAGATCGCGTCCGCGCACCTCGCAGGAGGCCTCCTCGTCGGCGCGCGGGTACGCGCTGCCGATCTCGATCTTGACCTGCTCCGCGGTCTGCGTACCGATCAGCAGCTTGTGCGCTCGCTGCACGTACTTGACGATCGCATCGTCGAGTTCGTCGCCACCGACGCGGATCGACTGCGCGACGACGATGCCACCGAGGGAGATCACGGCGACTTCGGTGGTGCCGCCGCCAATGTCCACAATCATGTTGCCGCTCGGCTCGGAAACCGGCAGGCCGGCGCCGATCGCTGCGGCCATCGGCTCCTCGATCAGATACGCGACGCGGGCTCCGGCGGACAGCGCCGCCTCCTCCACCGCGCGCTTCTCGACGCCCGTGACGCCCGAGGGAACGCACACCACGACGCGCGGATGCGCCCAGCGGTTCTGGTGCACCTTCTGGATGAAGTGGCGGAGCATCTCCTCCGTCACCTCGAAGTCGGCGATGACACCGTCCTTGAGCGGGCGGATAGCGGTGATCGACGCGGGCGTGCGACCGAGCATGCGCTTGGCTTCGATGCCGACGGCCAGGACGGTGCGCGTCATCTGATCGAGCGCGACCACCGAGGGCTCGGACAGCACGATGCCGCGTCCACGGACGTAGACGAGCGTGTTCGCGGTGCCGAGGTCGACGGCCATGTCGCGGCTGCCAAAGCCGAAGGTCCAGTTCCTGATGCCGATTGGGAGCTCCCTTGCGGCAGGGACTGCCGCTTCAGACCCCGGATTCTACGTCCGCTTCCCATTCCCTCCCGCGCGCACGAGGCTGATGCCTTCACCCGCGAGGAGTTCGCCGAGCAGTGCCACCGGCAGGCCAACGACGTTGGCGTAGTCGCCGACGATGGATTGCACAAGCGCCGCACCGGTCTCCTGGATGGCGTAGCCGCCGGCGCGTCCGCGCCACTCGCCGCGAGCCACGTACGCATCAAGCTCCGCGTCGTCGAGCGCGACGAGTCGCACGCGCGTCTCGGCGACGGCGACCTGCTCGCGCTCGCCCAACAGGGCGATACCCGACAGCACGCGGTGCTCGCGACCGGCGAGCTGGGCGAGCATCGCACGCGCCGCACGGGCGTCGGCGGGCTGCCCCAGCACCTCCCCCTCTCCCACGACAACCTCGGTATCCACGCCCAGCACGGGGCGCGCGGCAGTCTGAGCGGCGACGGAGCGCGCCTTGCCGAGCGCGCGTTCCTGCACGACCTGTTCCGGCGTGCCCGGAATCGGGACCTCGTCATAGTCGGGCGCCTCGACGCGAAACGGCACGCCGAGCGTCGTCAGAATCGCTCGGCGTTGCGGCGAGGTCGATGCGAGGACGAGGTCCACGCGTGGAGTATCCGCGATTTAGAGCTCGAGGCCGTGCGAGGCGACGTGCGCGGCAAAGCCGACGGGCACGAAGCCGAACTCCTGCTCGACGCCGGTGAGGCTGGCCGCGACGTTGTCGTGCTCGAGAAGTTCGACGGCCGCCGGCGTGACGGGCGGATTCGGCAGCACCTGCATTAGCTTGGCCTGCAGCTTCACGATCGGCATCGGGGCGTGGAGCTTGCGCACCTTGGGCTTGCCCATCGCGCGGCCGATGATGTCGAGGATGCCGTTCAGCTCCAGCGCTTCCGTGCCACCGAGTTCGATGTAGCGCCCGAGTCGCTCGTCGCCGGTCAGGCAGTCCTGGGCCGCGCGGCAGACGTCGTCGACATGAATCATCTGGATCTTCGTCCGGCCGTTGCCAGCGACGGGTGCGATCGGACCCTTGACGAGACCGGCCATGGCCTTGATGAACGGCGCGTGCGGACCAAACTGCACGGACGGCTGCAGGATCGTCCACGGGACACCCGCGGCCTTGAGACCCTCCTCGCCACGCCGCCGCCCGGCCAAGTACGGACCGGGCTTGGAGCCGCCGTTATCGATGCCGCCGAAATGGATGATGCGCCCAGCGCCTGCGGCGGTGGCTGCCTCGGCGAGCGCCGTGATGCCGTCGGCGTTGATGAAGTCGTAGCCTCCAGGAGGCGCCTTCTTCTCGCCGGTGATCGCGGCACAGGAGATGACCGCCGACACGCCCTCGCAGGCGCGCTCGAGCGATGCGCGGTCGGAGAGATCGCCCATCACCAGCTCGGCGCCGGGCGCCACGGTAGCGTCGGCACGGCGCGCCATAGCACGGACGGGAAGGCCCGCGCTGGTGAGTCGACGCGCAAGGCGGCCGCCGATGAAGCCGGTGGCGCCGGTGATGAGAATCGGTCCGTCAGTCATAGCCCTACTGTGCCATGTTCGGTCGCGCGTCGAGCGCAACCGAGCTCGTCGCGAGGCGGCGCATGCCGAGCAGGGCGCGGCTCTTGACCGTGCCGAGCGGCGTATTCGTGCGCTCCGCGATCTCCGGATACGTGAGGTCGCCGTAGAAGGCAAGGGCGAGCGTCTCGCGCTGTGCCTCAGGCAGCTCCTTGAGCGCGTCGGTGAAGTCGATGCGGTCGACGAGCTCGTTATCGAGGGAGTCCTCGACGATCTCACGTCCCTCGTGCTGGGCCAGCGGCGGGCGCACGGCGGCGCGACGCGTCCAGTCGACGGCACGGCGTGCGGTGATCGTGCGCAACCAGGCTGCGACGGGCGCAACCTTGGGGTCGTAGCGATCGGCACTGCGCCAAGCGTCCAGGAAGATCTCCTGCGTCAGCTCGTCGGCGCGGTCCATGTCGCCTGTGCGACGGCGCGCATAGGCGCGAACCACGGCGTGGTAGCGCTTGTAGAGCTCGGAGTAGGCGTCCATGTCGCCCTTGGCGGTGCGGGCGACGAGAGCTTCATCGGTGTCGGTGGGGCGGACGAGTGCCATGAGGTTTGTGCCTTTCAGCCTGTCGGTAGATCTATTTATACATCATTTAGTTTCGAATACAAGTAATTCGACACTAAAAGATGCACATACATCGATCTGGTGACGTGTGCACCGCCTCCACCCGCGTACACTTCGGCTCCAGCACGGCGTTTCTGCCGTCCCGCGGGTATAGCTCAATGGTAGAGCAGCAGCCTTCCAAGCTGAATACGGGAGTTCGATTCTCCCTACCCGCTCTTTGTGACCGCCGATCTCGCCACTGACCGCGCACGGATCCGCACCGCGATTGGTCCGTGGGGTGCGTGGTCGTTCGGCTTCGCCTACGCCCCCGCGGCCGCCATGCGCACAGCAGCACAGGCCATCGAGGCGACGGGGTACGGCTGCCTCTGGTACCCCGAGACGCTCGACAGCCATGAGGCGTACACCAACGCCGGCACGTTGCTGGCGGCGACCGAGCACCTGC